>JAUYOQ010000199.1 GCA_030697975.1 Nitrosopumilaceae archaeon
CGTAGCAAGGAAAAGGCGCTAGGTGCAGCGCTTGATATATCAAATTCTGTGTCTGTGGATTCACCGATATCTGTTGTTGGAACCGATGACTATTCTAAAATAAAGAACTCTAAAGTTGTTATAATTTCTGCCAGTGCAGGTAACTCGGGAACTAGTAGGATGGATTTTTTAGAACAAAACGTTGTCCTAATCAAGGATATTGCCAAAAAAATCAAACAACATTCTCCAGACTCTAAAGTTCTAATTGTCACAAACCCTCTTGATGTTATTACCTATGTTTTTCAAAAAGAAGTGTCCTATCCAAAAGAAAAGGTAATTGGTATTGCAGGAAACCTTGATTCAAGCAGGTTTAGGTATATTCTAGCAAAGGAACTGAATACGGAAGTTAGCAAAATCACAAATGCGATGGTACTTGGAGAACACGGAGATACAATGGTTCCAATTTTTTCTTATGCAAGATATAACGGCAAACCTGTTCTAGATTTCTTAAGCACTACTCAGGTGCAGCAAATTACAGATGATGTGCGAAATTATTGGAAGGATCTAAGAAAATACAAGGTCTTCTCTATATTTGGCATTGCAAAGAACACAACAGATGTAGCACGTGCAATCCTCAAAGACGAAAAACTGTCGCTTTCAGCATCTGTATTAGTTGATGGCCAATATGGGCTATCTGATTTGTGCCTTGGCGTTCCAATAAAAATTAGCAAAAAAGGCATAGGTAAAATTGTGGAAATTGATCTTTCAAAATCAGAATTAGAATCATTACATCATTCTGCATCAGTTGTAAAAAACTATCTTGCAGCCTGAATTGTCTAAAAAATATTAATTTTAATACTCGCCCATTCCTCCACCCGGTGGCATTCCTTGTGGTGGAGAAGCAGACTTTGATACAGCAACAACATTGTCTATCCTTAAAATCATGTTTGCAGTTTCTGTTGCAGATTTTATTACCTGCTCTTTTACTTTGAGAGGTTCTAGAACATCAAGTTTTGAAATATCGTCTATTTTGCCATTAATTACATCGACACCTACAAACTTTTCACCAGCTGATTGTTTTGCACGAAGCTGAGTTATAGCATCAATTGGATTCATGCCGGCATTTTTTGCAAGTGCAAGGGGAATAGATTCTAAGGCTTCGGCAAATTTTTCAACTGCTAATTGCTCACGACCAGATAACGATTGCGACCATGTCCTAAGCTTTACAGCAACATATGCTTCAGGAGCTCCACCACCTACAAGCATTAACGGTCTTTCAACAACATCTTTTACAACCATTAAGGCATCATGTATAGAACGTTCTGCCTCATCAATTACCCTTTGTGAGCCTCCTCGTATAAGTACGGTTACTGCTTTTGGATTTTTACAGCCCTCAATAAACACCCAGTTATCGTTTTCAATTTGCTTTTCCTCTACATTTTGGGCAAGTCCAAGATCTTTTTCTGATAAATCATTTACGTTTCCAACTATTCTTCCACCTGTTGCCTTTGCAAGCTTTGACATGTCGCTTTCTTTTATTCTCCTTACCGTAAGAATGTCGGCTTTGGCAAGATAATGCTGTACGATATCATCAATTCCTTTTTGGCACAAGACAACATTAGCATTAGCAGACTTGATTTTTTCAACCATATCGCGTAAGATCTTGTCTTCTTCGTCCATGAAAGATTTGATTTGGTTGGGATCTGAGATGTTTATTTTTGCCTCAAATTCTGTTTTTTCAATCTCAAGCGGTGCGCTAATCAAAGCAATTTTTGCGTTTTCTATCTTTTTTGGCATTCCGCTATGAACAACTTCTTTATCTAGAACTATGCCATTAACAATCTGACTATCCGACACAGACCCACCTGCTTTCTTTTCTACTTTGATATTGTCTATTTTGATTTTGTATTCGCCTTTTTTTTCTTCTCGAATTGCAAGACATGCATCAACAACAAGCTTTGAAAGATCTGCTGCCTCGATTGATACCAGCTTTGTTTGCATTGCTGTTTTTGCAATTTTTTCCAAAGTACCTCGATCATCAACATTTACTTTTTGTGCTATTTCTAAAAGAATTTCAGCTGCTTTTTTTGATGCCTTTTTGTAACCATCTGCAATTATTACTGGATGAATTTCATTATCGATTAATGACTCTGCTTTTTCTAAGAGTGCACCTGCCATGACTACAGCAGAGGTAGTTCCATCCCCAACTTCACTATCTGTTGCTTTTGCAACTTCAACCATCATTTTTGCAGCAGGATGTTGAACATCAATTTCTTTGAGAATGGTTGCTCCATCATTTGTAATAGTAATGTCGCCAAGTGAATCTACAAGCATCTTGTCCATTCCACGCGGTCCTAAACTAGTGCTTATCATCTCGGCAATTAGTTTTGCAGCAGATATGTTGTTTCTTTGGGCATCCCGTCCTCTTGATTGGCGAGTTCCCTCTCTTAGTAAAATAACTGGAATTCCTTCGGAGGTAGTCTGTAGTTGAGCCATAAAAACAGTAAAAAAGATTTTCTATTTATGGGGTGATTACAAATTTCAACATTGATAATCGTTTTTAAAAATTCTAGCCACTATTTGCCTCAATACTGTCATTACCAAAAAACAAGCTTTTTGAGTAGTCCGATTCTGATTTTTGAGCTCAATTTACCTCATTTTGTAAGACAATGCCAGTAATTTGTAGATTATAGCTACGGGATGCATATTTTTGGCACAATCATAAAGT
>JAUYOQ010000226.1 GCA_030697975.1 Nitrosopumilaceae archaeon
AAGTGCAGGTGTTCATTCAGGTGACGCAATGATGTGCATCCCTCCATGGCGACTAAACAACAAGATAATTGAAACTATAACTGACTATACAGACAAAATTGCAAAGACCTTTCACATAAAGGGTCCATTCAATCTCCAGTTTTTGATAAACTCTGATCAGGTGTATGTAATTGAGCTAAACATTCGGGCATCTCGCTCAATGCCTTTTGTTTCAAAACTAGTCAAAGTTAATTTGATAAGCTTGGCATCTCGTGCGATTTTAGGAAAAGAGCTTCCTAAATTACCACATGATTTGTGGAAAAAAATCCACACCTATGGAATAAAGGTGCCCCAGTTTTCATTTATGCAGCTTGAAGGCGCAGACATGGTGCTAGGAGTTGAGATGCAGTCAACAGGCGAGGCTGCATGTTTTGGGACTAGCTTTTATGATGCGCTATCAAAGGCTCTGATTTCAGTTGGCTTTAATCTTCCAAAGGAGGGAACCGCACTTATCACAATTGGTGGGGCAGAAAACAAAGAAAAGCTGCTGCAAACTGTTGCAACTCTAAAAAAACTTGGATTTAAAATCCTTGCAACAGAGCACACTGCAGAATTTTTTTCTGAAAAAATCGGAGATGTAGAGACAGTTTACAAAATAAGTGAGCCTGACCGAAAGCCAAACATTGCTGATCTTTTGTATGAGCAAAAAATCAATTTTATAATCAACATCCCAAGCACATCGACTTTGGAAAAATATGTTGGGATGCTTTATGATGAGTATCAAATAAGGCGAAAGGCAGTTGAGCTTGGAATCCCTGTTCTTACAACACCTGAGCTTGCAGACTCTTTTGTTAAAACGCTAGAATGGCTACAAAAAAACGAGACAACAAAAGAGCCGCTTGAGCCATACAATACAATCAACTAAAGGATCTAATTTAGACCTAAAATATATAATCAAAGCTTAAAATCTACACAAGTCTTTGTAGAAATTTATGGAACAGTCAAATTTAGACGATGCTCTAGAAATAGCAAAGACTCTTAGAAATGCAATCTTAGAAGACGGCGGTACAATTGGAAGTCAGTTTTTATCGTTTTATACTATTTCTCAAATTCTAGGTAAAAAAGAAAACATGGAATGGGCTGAAATAGAACTAGATGGTTATAAAAAAGGAATTGATGTACCTAATTACAGAAAATCAGTTTTTGCTAATATCAGTTTAGGAAATAAGATGGAGAAAGTCACATCAAATGCTATCATGTT
>JAUYOQ010000227.1 GCA_030697975.1 Nitrosopumilaceae archaeon
GATGATGTTGTCACAGTGCGAACAAAAACCATTATTGCCGAAGTAAAACCATTTAAGAAAAAAATGGAATCCAATACAGACAAGGTTCTAAAAATCGCAAACGAGCTAAAACAAGATAATCTCAAGGTTGATGAGCTTGACAAACGTTTGCAGGTTATTGTTGCGCGCGTAAAAGAAGAAGTAATATCAACCATACAAAATGAATGCAAAGTCAAATTTTCTGATATAGTCTCACTTGGCGATGTTTTAGAGTTTAATGAAAAAGCTGCACAAATTTTAAAAAAAATCGGCGATGTGTTAGGCAAAAATTCAAAAATAATTCATATTTTTGCAAAAAAATATGCCGCAAAACTAAAAGACATTCTTGCTGCGATAACATCCACTCAATCTGAAATTCAAAAACTTGTTAACAACCACACAAAACTTCAAGACGACATTTCCAAAGTTTTATCAAATATATCGCTAATTAATGAATTGCAAAAAACTTTGGCAGAAAAACATACAAGAATTTCTGAGCATAAAAAAAATGTTGAAAAATATGAAACTAAAATAAAGGCAGTCAGAGACGAGACTGAGAAAATAAAGGCTTCAAAAGAATACTTGGACTTTTTAAAAACAAAAAAGATAATCGATAATTTAGAAAATGAGAAAAACCAAATCAAAGACCAAATTAACACACAATTTACAAAAATTTCACGGCCCTTGAGTAGATATGAATACGTATCTTCATTTGACAAGCCACAAAAACAACTCCTTGAAAAATTAGTTACAGAACCATTTGAAGCACTCAATCCTGCCAATAAAGAAAACATAGTTCACATCTTGCTTGCTGCAAAAAAAAGCGTTCAGGGGGGCTCAGTTTCTGTAAAAGACAGTGAAAAAACTATTGCAAATATTGATGAGACGATCTCATTACTTGATGGCTATATCTCAAAAATATTGGAGTTTTCTCACAAAAAAGAAGAGACAGAAAAAAAACTCGGCAATTTTGATAATGAAAAACTGGAAACCCTTGAAAAAGATGCATCAAAAAATTTATCTGACAAACAGGACGCTGAATCAAAAATTCAGAACTTAGAAAAAGAACTATCAGAAATCAATCAAAAGATCCCTGAGATTGTTTATGATATAGAGCGCAAGCTACAGACAATATCTGGTACAAAATACAAAGTATTGGCAAATTAACAAATGAGCAAAATTTTACCTAAACTTAATTAGTTTTTAAAAAAACTATCCTGTGTGATATTTAAAAAAGCAAAGCTTGAGAGGCACATTTCACTAAAAAAAGATGTACGTGACAGCATCTTGTCTTTTTGTAAAATGAAGTATCCAAACGAAGGTATTCTCATTTTAAAAGGCAAATCAAAAAAAGGAAATATTATCGTTGATGGCTTGGTCATACCGCCATTTTCCTACAGTGATCCGACCTTTGCTGGTTTTCCACAGTCATTTCTGCCACTTGATCTAAGCTATGTTGGAATAGCTCATTCTCACCCAAGTGGTTCTGCAGACCCATCGATAACTGATCTACACAATTTTTTTGGGTTGGTTTCTATAATTGTACAATCGCCATACGAAGAAGATGATATTTTTGCATGGGACAGTAATGGAAACCAACTTAGTATGACTGTGATTGATTAGACAACAAAAAATCAGACAAAAAGTGACAAAACTTTATAAGGTTTTTTAGTAGATGAATCTTGTCTTGTTTAATTACAAAACATATTTGATATTTCTTTTTGCAAGCTTGGCAGTAAGCATTGGTCTACAGATGATACTTCCATTTCCGTATGGACTGGGAGCTGCACTTGCAATCTTTATCGCATTTCCACTGATGCTTAGAAAGCGGTATATGGGCAAAATGCGTGGATATGGAAATTTCGGTGGTGGAGGATTTTTTGGACTAAATCAAACATCAACTGTAAAGTATGTCTGTCTTACCTGCAGCAACAGGTTCAAGGGCGCAGAATGTCCACGCTGCGGCTCAAAGATGAAAAGAGCCGACTTTTAAAACCACATTATGACATTAGATGAGCTAAGGAAAAAGGCAATTTACCAAAACACAATTGATGCTTGGATTGCTGCATGTGAAGAAAAAAATCATGATTGGTACGAAACAGAGGATTACAAAAAATTCATAGCTTATCTTAAGGCAAACCAACTAAAGATGCAAAAATTCCCACTATGTGTCAAGGAAACAGGTGGAATGTATGAGCGTGGAAAAGACAAGACAAAATTTGCAGAACTTTTGTCTACATCAGAAGACGAAAACTCGGCAGCATACACAATTAAACTAAATGACACCACAATAGAGCTAATACGAAATTTTGAGATATTAAAGAATTAAATTCATTATTTTAATTAC
>JAUYOQ010000229.1 GCA_030697975.1 Nitrosopumilaceae archaeon
GTTTGGAAGATAATATTTATGGAACAAGAGTCATTAACGTCGGCAGGCAAGGAAAAATTATAGAAATCTAATAATCAGGCATACATTTCTAAACACATAAATGTTTAAAAGTTAAAAGTTTTTCTTTGTGAACTACCCGCAGACTAAAGTCTGGGGCGTCACACGTTAAGTGTCTGTTGATACATTTCATAATCAACATTTTTCCAATGTTTGTCTTGGCTGTACTTTATGTAAAACTCAACCGCATCTGTCGTCGTCGCACCAATACTTCTGCAAAAATAACCTTCGCTCCAAAATTTCTCTCCCCACAAATAATTCCTAATTAATTTAGAATGATTTTTTCTCATCATGTAAGAAGAAAAACCTTTCAATTGCTGAATTAATTTGGATGCAGCAATATTTTTGCAATTAGCGACGAAAATATGCAAATGGTCCGGACCTCCTTTCATTGTTACAATCTCTACTTTCAACTCCTCCAGTTTAGAAGTGATGTATGCTTTCACAAGTTTCATTACTCTGTCGTCTTCAAAGACTTTTCTTCTATACGCTGGAGTCAACTGTATGTGAAAGTTGAATTCTCCGACGGCATGGCTATAGCTACGAATTGTCAATTTCATTTTTCTCCGAGCGAGGCGCCTTTTCGCGTTCCGCAAGATTTATTTAGTTCGAGAAAGTTACAACTACATCTGATGTTTCAGTGAGCTGCAACAAGCTCACTTTTCATAATCATTTCAGAAATAAATACCCAACGACCGCTCGCCACCCAGAAATTCACTCACCACTAAAGTAACGAGTTTTCTTTCGGGGCGAGCTATTATAAAAAGATTATTGTGCTACAATCATTATTCCAATCCCCAACGCCAAAGCCAAAGCATACAACCCAAACCATCTCAAATTCCTTCGTGAAGTCAAAACTTTATTCAGCAATAAATAAATCGTTACCAAACCAACAACAAAACTAACCAACGTCGCCCAAATCAATTCTTTTGGCAGAGGATTATTTCCTATAACTAAAACATTCGCTCCAAAAATTGCAGGAATCGACATCAAAAATGAAAACTTCAAAGCATCTTTTTCTTTCAAGCCCAAGAGCAAGCCAGTTCCAATCGTCGTCCC
>JAUYOQ010000202.1 GCA_030697975.1 Nitrosopumilaceae archaeon
GCTATCTTTTTCATGTTTTCCTATTTTTAGTGATTTGCCATATACATGAAGCTCACGTACTATGCATGTCTTGTCTGTAATCTCTTTTCTGTGAGCCTTATTACTTGGATGACGCAATCTCACAAAACCATAAATCCTGTCATCTGAATCATCAAAGGAAAGAAAAACCTCATTACCTCCTGAGGAAACATAGCTTTCACGATTTAATCTTAGATCATCAAATGTAACAGCTGTTTCTGATAGTCCTGCCTCTCGGCATCTAATACATTTGCATCTAAGATTTTGCTTTTGCAAATTTTTATGTACAATCTGGCGTAAGTTGCCAAGTTTTTGTCCTGCCATAATTTCTTCTTGCGATATTTCACGCTGAACACGCATTATTCTTACCCAACGTGGAACATTCTTTTTGATTTCAGTTAATACTGTAACAAGTTCTTCATCTGAATATGGCTTGTATTTTTCTTCAAGATAATCATTGTAAAGTGGCGTGTTTTGCAATACTAGAGATGGATAAATCTTTAACATGTCTGGCTTGAAGCGTGAATCTGAAAAAAGCATCATAAAGTCAGAAATGTCATCATGGGGTGTCATAGTTGGCAAACCCGGCATCATGTGCGCAACTATTTTGTAGCCGGCATCTTTAGAAATCTGAAATGACTCTATCACATCATTTAGGTCATGTCCACGGTTTACAATTTTGTAGACACTTTCATGCAAGCTTTGTACACCAATCTCAACTCTAGTAATTCCAAATTGTAACATTGTATCAACATGTTCTTTTTTGCAATAGTCAGGCTTTGTTTCAACTGTAAATCCTACATTTCGAATTGTAGCGAGCTCGTTGTTTTTCTTTGCATCTTCTAGTGTTGGAGAGTCAAAACCATTTAATGCATCATAACAAGATTTTATGAAATTTTCTTGATACTGTATTGGCATAAAAGGAAATGTTCCACCAACAATTACAAGCTCTAGCTTTGTTGCATCATGACCATAAACCAATAATTTTTCAAGTTTTGTTAGTATCTGCTTTTTTGGATCGTATTGGCTTTCAATGGCACTTATGGCTATGGGTTCTTTGCCTGTATAGCTGTTTGGTGTATTGAACTCAATGCCTCCTGGGCAGTACGTACATCTGCCATGCGGACATGCATACGGCTTTGGCATTAATGCAATAACTGCAACACCTGATGCTGTCTTGACAGGCTTTTTTAACAAAACATTTTGTAATTTCATAAACTCTTTGCCAGTAACTGTTGAAAGTATTTCGTAATTTCTGGGAATTCTTTCAAGTGAGTATTTTGTGCAAATCTTTTTGATCTCAGATCTTACTTTCTTTTTTGAGGGTATCTGTATTAATAAGAGATTTTGAGAAATTTCAGAACATGCCGTTGAGAATGTAGAATTATTTTCTGTCATTTTTGTAAAGTAATTTCAGATACAAATTAAATAAATTGTATTCGTTTTTTTGAGTAATCATCTTCTTTTTGCTAATGATTTTTCGGTAAAGTTAACCGCGTCTTCTATTTTGTGCTTAACCTAGTCGTAATAGCACATCTGTCCACAACACTATGCTTCCAACTGCCACACTTAGTATCATAAAAGGCAAACCGAGCTTGAGGAATCTATTAAAGGTAATGTAATACCCTTGTTTTTCTGCCAAGCCCACAGAAACTACTCCTGCGCTAGACCCAATAAGTGTGCCATTTCCACCTAATCCTACCCCTAATGATAAAGCCCACCATAATGGATTTATCATAAAGCTTCCAAAAGCAGCCGCAATTGTTTCATTTTGGATTATGTTTGTAATTAATGGTATCATTGTAGCTGAAAACGGAATATTGTCAACTATGGCGCTAGCAAAAGCAGATGACCATATTATCAGAAAGAATGTAGTCATAGGATCTCCACCCGTTGCATTTAGTGTCACATTTGACATAATATCGATTAGTCCCGCTCTCTCTGTTCCGCTGATTATTATGAACAGTCCTGCAAAAAATATGAGCGTGCTCCAATCAACTTCCTGAAATATCTTTTCAAGCTTTACTCTTGTTATAATTAATAAAATTCCTGCGCCGCCTAGAGCAATTAGAGAAGGCTGTATGTGAATAATGCCATGAATAACAAAAA
>JAUYOQ010000235.1 GCA_030697975.1 Nitrosopumilaceae archaeon
CACATCGAGCTTCGAACAAGGGCCATTCAGGAAAAAATCAAGACAAATACCATACATGCATCATCAGTCATTACCGCACTAGTTGGGGAATGTGGCCTGCATTATTACAAAATTGGCAAAGTTGTTACCATAATGAAAGAAATTCAAAGCACTAGTGCATATTATGCAATCTATGGAAATCTCTTGTCAGGAGATCATACCATACTGCTTTTAGAATACAACCAAGACGCAGATTTTTTCCTTGACCCAAAAGATGCACTATCAAACTTGCTTGCGTCTGAAAAAGAGCAGGCACGAAATGTATTATCTCAAAACATTTTTGCTATAGTTGCCTCAAGGATTGGACTAAAAGATCAGATGATTACTGCTGGCAAAATATCTAGTCTGATAAAGCTTGATTTTGGAAAACCACCTCATACTATCATTATACCAGGAAGTCTTCACTTTACAGAATCTGGTGCACTAAAGGTTCTTGCAAAATGTATTGATGAACCAACTGATAACTCGACTCAGATAAAGAAAATATCTGATCAGATGATGGAAAAATATATTCCAATGGTAAAAAAGGCTCTAGAAGAGATAACACCACACTACAAAGATTCAAAGGAGTTTAAGCTAGTGCTAGAAAATGCTGGACTGTATATCGAAGATGCAAAAAAGTTCCACGAGCTGGGAAAAGATGAGCTTGCTGTGTTGAGTATAGGATATGCAGATGGTCTGGTTGATGCACTAAGAATGGCAAAAGGTTTTGAGCCTAAGATTTAGTGGTTTTTCATAATACTTGAGGAGATTATAAGATTATTTGTATAGGAAAAGATCGAGAAATTTTGTTCAACCCTTTTTTCTGGATGATCTAGTATATGATTACGAAACATATCATCATAGTCACTCCTAAGCTGTTGGACACGTTTTTTAGTACTTGATTCGTCTACATCCCATGGCAGCTGAAAGCGATAAAATCCAAAGATGGAAAACTACAACAAAAATAGCTATTGTCATAATTATTGCAGATTTGGGAATATTTGCAGCTGGAGTGTTTTTGGAAGATTTCCCAATTAGTTTGTCGGTGGTTGGAATTGGAATAATCACGTTTTTTGGAATGCTATCAGTTGCAAAATATCAATCAATTGGCTCACAAAACGAAGAAAAAGATACAGGGCATATGAGAACTGCTTTAGCTGGCATGCTGGTTTGTATCTATGTGGTTGTTGTAGTGTTAACTATGACAGGTGATTTTGAATCAAACAATGCTAATTCGGCTAATATTGTAGAACATTTTTCTCAGGTCATAATGGTAGTGATAATATTCTATTTTGGATCAAAGGCTGCAAAAGAAATTGCAAAAGCCTATTCAAAGGGTAAATAATTCAAGAAAATAACAAGGGCCGTAATGAATAGTAATTTCCAATTTGACTTATAACGAAAGATATAGCTAAAACCATAACGAAAATTGAGATTATGAAATAGTTTTAGAAATAGAGTTACTGTATATTAGTATCCAAGCGTCAGTGGACTTTTTCTTTTGTGTGGTCGTTTTTGTGCAGAATTAGACTTTAGTTCGCGTATTGCATTTTTTAGAACTTCAGCTTGATGTTCAATTTCTTGCAGGTATTTTTTTTCAAACTCTTTTGTTTCGATTTTATACCTAGGATCGTCATCTGTTATCTCAAACTGGTTTGATTTATGACGCAGCTCATCAATTTCTCTTTCCAAGTCTTTCTCAAAAGGTTCTAAAATGTCCAAGGCCCTTTTTATGCCCATGCCTAGTATTATGACATAATCCTTTATACGATTTTTGGGTGCTACAACTGTAATTTTACATTACAAGGCTTGCTTTTTTAGCAGATAATCGATGAATTAAAAAAGAGAAAGAGAGGCTGAAAATACGATTGGATCCTCTAAACAAAGCCATCTTAGCTGCCATGTATGTTGCATCCCTATCAGATGACAACGTAACTGAAGTTGTAAAGAAAAAACACTTGATGTCAGATGATATTATCAATGCAAAAATTAATGATTTGGTAAAGAACGGTCTTGCCAAGCAAGACAGAAAATCACTTACAGAATTAGGGCGTACATCATTAAAGGTGGTTCTTGCTGGAGGAGTTTTTGATATAATTCATCCAGGACACATACATACACTAAATTCTGCAAAAGCGCTTGGCGATGTCTTAATTGTAGTTGTTGCAACAGACAAAACTGCTCAAAAAATGAAAAAACGTGTGCCTTTACATAATCAAAAATTAAGACGTGAGCTTGTAGATTCGCTATTAATGGTTGATCTTTGTGTTGTTGGAAGTGAAGAGGATATTTTTAAAACAGTAGACTTGGTAAGGCCAGAAATTATTGCACTAGGTTATGACCAAGTGCACCAAGAGAAATTCATTATCGATGGATGTAGAAAGCTAAATCTTGATATCAAAGTAGCTAGATTACAATCTCCTATTCCAGAGTTTTCAAGCTCAAAGATAGAAAAGGAATATGGAGAATCTATTCACGGTATCTAAAGATCATGATTTTATTGGAATTTTTATTGTTAGATTAGAGCCATCCTTTAGCTTTGCTGTCTTTCTTATGTTTATTTTTGAAATTAACTCTATCACAGAATTGTCATGATGTGTTCGCTCCAAAATTACAAGCTCACAATCAATCAAATTGTTTAATTTTGCATTAAAGCATTTTACCCATCCATACGTCCTTTTTTCATCAGAAAATCCGTTAATCAAAATGCAATCACGATTATAAAATTGCGATACAGTCTCAATGTGCTCCTTTTTTGATAATTTTACATTCAGGGTTCCAGGAAATGGAACATATCCTATTTTTTCTTTGAACTGTTTTGTATAGCCTTTTAGTGACATATAGTAAGCACCCTCGCCCATGCCAGAGACTAGCATTCCTTTTAGCTCAACATAGGATGGTGCTGATTCAAGGCTTGTTCGTAGAACTGATGATAGTTTTACCATTTCAGAATAGCCCTTTGCAGTTATTTTGACTGAAACGTTTTTTCCGCTAGTAACCCTTTCTATGAATCCGTCTTGCTCTAGCTCCAAGAGATGTTTTGAGGCAGCCTGTTGAGATTTGTTTATGCTTTTTCCAAGCGATGATGTAGTTATAGGAACAAAGTTGTGTTTTGCGCCTTTGCTCAGGAGTTGGGTTAGGGTAAGAAGGTGTTGAATTTTAAGATCAGACATTAAATCTAGGCAATGCCAAGCTCTGTAAATGTTTTTAATTTTAGACCGTCTGCGTTTGTAAGTTTTGCAACGCGGTGTCCTATTACATAGCCAATTCCTGCTTGCTTTGCACCCTCAATCAGTCTTTGTGTGATGATGCCATCTAAAACTAGATACTTTATTCCAGACTGCACAGAAAGTTTTGTGACAAGCTCACTAATTGGTACTTTGAAGATTTCTTTTTCTTGTTCATCTAATGCAACAGCTTCAAGTGTTTCATTGAGTTGTGGATAAACTCGAGTTACCATTTCTGCAAGTGGCTTATCCTCAGGATCATGCAGTGTTGGCTTGGTAGTTTCTTGCTTCATTGCTTCTGCTGTACTTTTTAGTATGTCGTCGATTTGTTGTGGCGTAAGCTCTTCTACTTCTAGTCCTTCGTAAGCACGATGGATAACATCAATGTTTACAAGGGATTTTAGTTCTTTTAAAATAAATCCGCCTGCTCTGTCACCATCCAAAAAGGCAACAACTTTTTTAGTGTCACATAGCTCTTTTATTGATTCGTCGATTTTTGCGCCCTCGATTCCAATTGCGTTATCATATCCTGCCCTTAACAGGTTAATTACATCAGCACGTCCCTCAACTAAAATTATCCATGGCGAATCAAATATTGCAGGACCACATGGAAGTTTTTCCTTTCCGTATGTTGTTAGTTTGTTTGAAGATGTTTCATAAACGCTTTTGAGCATTGTGTCTCCTTCACTAAGTGTTTTTGTAGACCATTGTTGCTTGATTTCTTTTGCGCGTTTAACAATGTCTTCTTTTTTTGATGCACGAACATCATCAATTGCTAATAGTTTGAATTTGCAGTCAAATGGTCCAACCTTGTCTATGCTTTCTATTGCTGCTGCAATTAATGCACTAGTATCAATGTCTGTGCTCATTGGAATTAGTGCCTCACCTACGGTAGTGTTTGAAGTTGCGTTAGTAGTTACTTCGATGCGACCTACCTTTGAGACTCTCTGAAGTTCATTCAGATTCATCTCAGGACCCAAGAGTCCTTCGGTCTGACCGAATATAGCTCCTATTATGTCGGCTCTTTCTACGAGGCCGTCAACTTCAAAGGATAGCTTAACATGATATTTGACAATTCCACTTGTTGGCATTCTATAATCATCATCCTTTCAATTAACAATCAACTTATTTTTTATATATTGGCTATAAGTGCGTATCGCAAAAATTTGTACCTCGCCATATCAATTCACTCAGATCTGACAAAATTTCGATTAATTACACATTAATGATAAATTTTCTAAAAATGGAAAAATATTGATTGTTTATTCTGTGCTAAACGAACTACCACATGAGCAGCTCTTTTTAACATTTGGATTGTTTATTTTAAATCCAGAACCCATGAGGCTTTCAATATAGTCAACGTTTGCACCTTTTAGGTGATCTTGACTATAACTGTCAATTAGCAACTTTATTCCGCTTTCCTCAATTACTAAATCGTCATCTTCAGGTTTTGTTTCAAAGCCCATGCCATAAGACAGACCTGAACATCCACCACCTTGTACATAAATTCGCAAGTATTCAGGATGCTCTGCTTCGTCTTTCATAAACTCGGTTATTTTTTCAGCTGCCTTTGGAGTGACAGTAACTAGTTTTTCTGTTTGTTCAGTTGCCATACAAAAAAAGGTAGCGCCTAATTATAATAAGCTTTTCATACTGACTATAGTAGGAATTCAATAAAACAAGAAGAAAGTTAGGACTAGCTTACTTTTTTGATTTGTTTACAAACGCCGTCATGCGTTGCTCTCGATCAGGATGAGTAAAACAGTTTCTCCATGCCAAAAGCTCAACTCCAAGACCAGTATCCAAGTCTGCGTTTCGTCCTTTGTTAATTGCAGTTTTTGACATTTGCACACCCATTGCAGAATTTTCTGCAATTGTTTTTGCCATTTTCATTGCTTCGTCCATTAACGACGCTAATGGTACGACGTGATTTACAAGTCCGATTTCTTTTGCCTCTTCTGCTTTTATCATTTTTCCAGTGTAAACAAGCTCCTTTGCTTTTGCTATTCCGACTATTCTCAAGAGTCGTTGAGTTCCTCCCCATCCAGGTGGAATTCCAATTGTAACTTCGGGTTGTCCAAGCTTTGCTGTATCAGATGCAATTCTAATATCACATGACATTGCAAGCTCACAACCTCCACCTAAGGCAAACCCATTTACTGCTGCTATGGTTGGTTGTCTTACGTTTTCAACTGTTGCAGTAAGTAGTTGGCCTAGTTTTGCATATTCTACTGATTCGTCTGGTGAGATTTTTGACATGTATTCAATGTCTGCACCAGCAGAAAATGCCCTATCTCCTTCGCCTGTTAAAATTATTACCTTAACGCTATCATCTGTTCCAGTTTTTTCAAAGATTGTAATTAGCTCTTTTGCAACATCACTATTCATTGCATTGAGTTTTTCTGGTCTATTGATTTTGATTATACAAATTCCATCTGATTTTGATGTTGTAACCAGAGACATTATTAATTGCGAAATTAATTGCCGGACTTAAATGTTGTCTATGATTTGATGATTTTTCCCCATTGTGCTAAAGCAGATGCAACAGCTGCCCATGTTCTAATGTCATCATAAACTGGTACACCTTTTTGTTCAATTAGTGCAGATATTTTTTGTGTGTATGGTCCACCATTTGCACCAACAATAACTGGTTTCTTTCTTTGATTTGAAAACTCTGCTAAATAATCAATTATCGTTTCTTCTAATGGATCATCTTGAAATACAAACCACGGCATGATAATGTCTACGTTTGGATCGTCCATAAAGGATTGAATTGTAAACCTATAGTCGTCTGCGTTTGCGCCACCTGTTACATCTGCAGGATTTCCCTTTCCTACAACATATGTTGGTGGAAAGTGTTCAACCATTTTCTTTCTTGTGTCTTCTGTTACTTTTGCAAGTGAAAGACCAAGTCTTTCAAAGTGATCAATTGCACCAATCATAGGTCCTGCCCCATTGCTGCACAGTGCAGCTCGGTTCCCCTTTGCTGCAGGTTGCCATGCAAGGGCTTTTGTCACGCCTGCAAGTTCCTGATAGCTGTCAACTGAAATTATTCCTGCCTGCTTGAATGCCCCCATAATTATTGCATTAGAGCCTCCAAGTGAGCCAGTGTGAGATGCTGCCTGCTTTGCTCCCGCCTCAGATCTTCCACTCTTCCAAATAACAATTGGTTTTTTCTTTTCTGCCATAACGCGCTTTGCGGTGTTGACAAACTTTCTGCCATCGCCAAAGCCTTCCACATATAGTGCAATTACTTTGGTTTGTGGGTCATCTGCCAAATACCAAATCATGTCTGCCTCGTCTACATCTGACCTGTTGCCATAGCTAACCATCTTTGATAATCCAAAGGAATCTGCAGTTTCTAAGAAGCTGATTCCCATGGTACCGCTTTGAGACAATAGTGCTACTGGTCCTAGTTTTGCCCTAACCATTCGTGCTTGACCTTGAAACGCACAGTCAAGACGGTTTGCTGCATTAAACATGCCAATACAGTTTGGACCAATTATTCTGATTTCGTATTTTTCTGATAATCGTTTAATTTCTGCCTCATATGCTGCTCTTTCGCCGCCAAGCTCTTTTCCTCCACCCGATACAATTACTACACTGTGTATGCCTTTCTTTGCACATTCTTCTAGTATTGGTGGAGTAACGGATAGATCAACACAAACAACAACAAGATCCACTTTTTCTGGTATTGCAGATATTGATGGATAGCATTTGATTCCTAAAATTTCTTCTTGTTTTGGATTTATTGGAAATACTTTACCCTTGTAATCATGTTTTGCTAGACTGTCAAGAACCGAGTTACCTATCTTTCCTGGAGTAGCTGATGCGCCAACGAGTGCAACTGATTGAGGCGTAAAGAACATTTCCATATTCTTTGAGTTTGGCTGTGCTTTTGAGATGGCGTCTTTTTTTATCTCTTTTCTTAGTATTATTTTTGCGTCAACTACTGCATAAGATTTTGGATAAACAACAATTGGATTGAAATCTATACTGTCAAAGTGTGATGCATTGTCTACACCAAGCTTGCCAATTTGAACAAGGGCTTTTGATAACATGTTAATGTCAATTGGTTCGCTTCCACGGAAGCCTTTTAGCATTTTAGAGCCCTTTAGCTCATCTAACATTGATTTTGCGTCAGATGTTGTTATTGGCAACATTCTAAACGCAACATCGCGGAAAACTTCGGTAAGAACACCTCCTATTCCTACCATTATTACTGGTCCAAATTGAGGATCATTTTGTAAACCTACGATAAGTTCTGTGCCTTTTGGCACCATCTTTTCAAGCAGTATTCCTTTTAGCTGAACACCTTTTTTCTTTGAAAGGCGTTTGTACATATCATTGAATGTTTTTTTGACATCGTTTACATTGTCAAGACCAACCTTGACACCCCCAACATCTGTTTTATGTAGAATTTGTGGCGAAACAACTTTCATTACTAGTGGAAAGTCTAGTTTTTTTGCAGCCTTTGCCGCTTGATCTGCTGAATTAACCAAAGTATATCCTGGAACCTTTATTCCATAACTTTTTAGAATTGATTTTGCAACTTCTTCAGTTATGACTTTATGATCTGTTTTGATTGTCTCATCAAAAAATTTTTTGACAGAATTCATAAGTCGATCGAACAAAATCAAATTCAGTATATTAAAGTTCCACTGCGACCAAAGTTTAGTAAATATTTTTTAATTATTCTTCTACAATTAGCTTGACTTTAGCCCCAAGATCTTCTGATAATTCTTTTACATCTTGTTCTATTCCATCGATAAAATCAAGTGTGTTTTCAGCTTCAAGCTGGTGCTCTTGGACCCATTCCCTTAGGGGTTTTTGTGACAACCTTGATTTAATGAGGAAGTATTAGGATAAAAAGATCATTTTTTCTGAAATAAGATTTTCTACCTGAATGCTTTCTCTTGGTTGTGTAGTCTAATGGCCAGTATGACAAACATTGCTGAGCTTGAGATTAGCGTAATAGCTATGATCAATGAAAAGTATGGCATTTCATAGAAGATGTTGATTACCACATAAGAAACTCCAAATGTTGCCTCAGATATTGCCGCAATCAGCATCCAGTAAGCTTGTTTTGGATTTATCTTCTGTGCCATCATTTGATGATCTGATCTTGGAACTAATATTAAAAGTTCCAGATGTGAAAGTCAGTCTGGTAGTAATTTAACAACCTACTATAATTCTACCAGATTTTGGATAGAGTATAACAAACTCATCTGTTGATTTTGCCCCAATAATATATTGAAATCCTCCAAAATCGATTCTATATGTATGGGCATCTTTATGATTATAAAATATCATGAAAGGTTCCTCCTCGATTTTTTGGTTAGATTGCCAAGACATGAACTATCAAATATTACAAGTGATTATTTAGCTTTGCCGTTCTGTCTCGCATCTTCCAGCATTGCAAGAATCTGACCTTTGACAATGACATTGGTCTGTATTGTTTTTAGAATTTTGATTAGTTCATCCAGATCTATGATATCAAACATCTGGTTTCCGCCACCTTGCATTCGTTTGAGAATTCTGTATAGTTTGATAGATACGTCCCCGTCTACATTTTGTGCAGATCCTACATGATCACAGATGGCATGGCCTAGTGTAACTTCGATCTCTTGTTCTTTTTCCTTGCGTTTGAATGAAATGCCAAAATTATTCAATAAAACTTGATCCAGATTTAGTTTAACTTCAGAAGCCATTTTTGATTTGTTGTCCATTATGTTTCATAAGAAGTATTTTAGTCATTTTATGTGCAAGTCTAGTATCCCTGATCTGGCAGTGTCGCATCTGTGGCACTGATGTTCTTGTGAGTATGAATGGCATCATAGTCTCCTAGTTGTTCGGCAGTGCTAAACTTTCTGACAGTGATTTCATTTATCGATAATACTGACGCTGCCTGCTGAGATTCGACTCTGACAAATCTTGCATTTGCAACCTCAAATCCATTGTATTTCCAGGTATCGTCTACGTAATCAGATACATTGCGGAGTCGCCTGTCTGTGAAAGTGATACCGTCTTTTGATGTTTTGATCTTGATTGTTGTTGCTGTAGTTGTTGTTCTGTCAAGATTAATCGCTACAGCCGAGATGGGCATGATTGCGTTCATGTCAACCTGCACCCATGGATTGTTTTCTGAGTTTGACCTCCAGATTGCAGTCGTTGGGTTTGCTGGGTCGTCTCTTACGTTTGTGGCAAGTAAAGTTTCAACAAATACTCCGGCTGAATTATCAATCTCGTATGGATTTCCTCCACCTGCTGGTGCGACAGAACCATGTTGTAAATGAGTTAGACCTGTTATAGAACCTGCAGTTAGTGTTTGATTCTGTGGACTTCCAGTAAAATGTATTGTCCTAGCTGAATCTGTAAATACATTTAGTCTTAGATTTGTATCAGTAAATTCTAATCTATTATAATAAAGTGTACCAGCTACCAGTGAATTTATTCGTGTACCTTCTGTTACTGCACCAGCTCCATTCTTGAAAAATGACTGAACACCACCAGCGGCGGCCTCTTGTGACATTCCAACCGCATCTTGACTGGCTGTTTGCATGTATCCAGTTCCTGCAGTTAGTCCGACAGGGAAAGTGGTTGCGTTATTTACTATAGATAGAATTTTAAATTCAAAATCATAAGTCCAGGTACTGCCAAGTGTCTGACCTAGTGACTTGTGAACATAAGCTTCTTGGTCTGTGCCACCAGCATATTTGACCTTGTCAGGAGTTCCACTGTCAACAGTTACATTAGTTAGAACTTGTGTCCACCCAGCATTTGTCGTATAGGTTTCTGTGACTGCTCCAGTTGCCAGACTGGAAGCGGTTGCTGTGGTTGGCTGTGTATAGTCAGCCAGTGTAGTTGAGAGTGGTACTACTGCCTTCTCTGCACTTGCTGAAAGCAGGACTGGAACTGGAACAGTCTCTGTGCCATTGTTTTTGTACCATGTTTTGTCTGTTTCATTCCAAAATGGCGTTGTGGCAGGCCATTTTGTAGTAGAATTCATCTGAGCTGTTGTACCACTAAGATGTGTTGTTTTGTTTAATCTGTCATCAGAGCCTGGTGTATCTTCCCATTTCTCATAAGGTTGGTTTGATGGCAGCT
>JAUYOQ010000236.1 GCA_030697975.1 Nitrosopumilaceae archaeon
GGTTGTGTTGGAAATATGGTGAAACCGAAATAAAATTCTGGCATGAAAAAGATTCTGGATTTAATGGAAGAAAGCCAATCAGTGTAAGTAACGAGTCACTAGTATAATGTTATCATCTTGGCTCCGAGTAATTAGGATTAGATTTCTTTTATCATCTGTTATTGCAGTATCTGTTGGGCTTGTAATTAGTTGGTGGCAAACAAATCAAATTGATTTCTTACATGCTCTCTTGACGTTTGGAGGAGTGCTTGTCCTCCATGCTAGTGTTGATCTACTCAATGATTATTGGGACTATAAACGAGGAATTGATTTGCAAACACAACGTACAAAGATAAGCGGCGGAACCGGCGTGCTTCCTGAAGGGTTATTGAAACCATCACAAGTATACAAGGCTGGGATTTTATTTCTTGTAGTTGGGTCTATAGTTGGAAGTTATTTTGTCATTATAGATGGAGTAATAATTGCTATTCTTCTTGCATTTGCTGTATTATCTATCTACTTTTACTCTACTAAAATTGTGGATTTGGGGCTAGCGGAATTTTTTGTAGCAGTTAAAGGCACAGTAATTGTTCTTGGCACTTACTTTATCCAGTCATCGCAAATAACGACTCCTTCTATTATGGGTGGTATTGCGGTTGGGGTTTTATCGTCACTTGTTCTTTTTATTACTTCATTTCCTGATCATGATGCAGATAAAGCAAAAGGAAGAAAAACATTGGTAATCCTTCTTGGCAAGAAAAAAGCCACTAATGTTTACTGGGTATTTCCAATAATCTGTTATGCTATGATTGGTGGCGGTGTTATATTTGATATTTTTCCAACATTTTGTTTAATTGTATTTCTGACATTGCCAATTTTAATTAAATGTGGGAAAACCTTGAGACATAGTTTTGACGATCTCCAAAAATTGTTGCCTATCATGAATTCAACTTTGTTGTATAGCCGATTAACTGGATTACTTTTTGTGTTGAGCTTTATTTTTAGTAGTTTATACAAGCTACAACAATAAAATAATTTTAAAATTTATTGATTTCAGAAAAAAGAATTAAGAAACGACTATCGTCGTCTCCCTTTAGATGATCTTTTCTTGCCGCCACTTCGTTTTCGTCTTCTTGCGGCTTTCCGTGCAGCTGCTCTACGTCTTCCTCTTGCTGCAGAAGCTTTTCTTGCTGCTGCCTTTGCTGCTGCATTTCTCTTTCTAGTGCGTGCAGCTTTCTTAGCTGCTGCACTTCGTTTAGCTCTTGATGTTGCCATTATTTACGAAAGTAGAATTTCATACGCATTATATGGTACAAGTCACGACTTTTTACGTTCTTAATGGAATTTTTTACAGTGATTTTTTTACAAAAACACAAATTAAATTAACAAAAAGTGCGATCATAAAACTGATCGATCTCAGTTAATTCGATAATTTTCTAATTATGCACGATTGCATAACAAAATTGTCTCTACAAATAAATCGCGTCCTTTTCTACTCTTGCCATGATTAAAGGACATTCTACACCAGAAGGAACCGCGAATTTTGCAAAAAAAAGTACAGCAAATCAAGAAAACTTTCGTAAAATGCAGAACCTGACACTATCAAATGTTGGAGTTGGAACATATCTTGGCAATCCTGACTCAAATACTGATGTTCTAGTAGAAAATGCAGTAAAACAATCGATTGTGGCTGGAATAAACGTCATAGATACTGCAATCAACTATCGTTTTCAAAAGGCAGAAAGATCAGTAGGAAAAGCCATTGCCGCATTAATTAGCGAAGGAAAAATTAACCGAGACGAGGTATTCATTAGCACAAAAAATGGTTATGTTACAAATGATGGTGACATCAATGAAGATTTTTGGTCATATGCTAATAGAGAATATGTAAAAACTGGCATAATAAAACCAAACGATATTTCTTCTGGTTATCACTGTATGACAATCCCATATCTTGAGGACCAGCTTAATCGTAGTAGAAAAAATCTTGGTTTGGATTGCATTGATTTGGTTTATTTGCATAATGCAGTTGAAGGTCAAATTCAAGACATAACAAAAACACAATTTATGGAAAATCTAAAAAATGTTTTTGCGTTTTATGAATCACAAAGACAAAAAGGAACCATCAAATTCTATGGCTTGGCCACTTGGGATTGTTTTAGAGTACAAAATGATGATCCACAATTTTTGCTTCTATCAGACGTTTTAGATTTGGCAAATCAGGTAGGTGGCGATAACCATGGTTTTAGATTTATACAATTGCCATTTAACATGTATCTTGATCAGGCATACATGTTGAAAAATCAACAAGTAGATGGAAAAAATGTATCGATTTTAGAAGCTGCTCAAC
>JAUYOQ010000238.1 GCA_030697975.1 Nitrosopumilaceae archaeon
AGCATGTGACTGGGGTGGAATCGTATCAATTAATTCCTCATTAAAAAATATACGAATTCCCATCGTGAATCTTTCTACCTCATTTAAGTCACGATCTGTTATTCGAAAAAGAATCTGTGACTTTTCTCCAACTGATGGAATTTCAGGAAGTGTTGCGATCTGAACTCTAAAATCACCTATTGTAGATTCTGCTGAATTAAACAAAGCGTGAGCATTTGCCTCGTAAATTGTAGAAATAGAAAAGAAAATTAAAAAAACTAAAACAAAATACGACCACAGTTTTATGGTTCTCATAATTCCTCATCTAATTTTAGTAATTTATTATAACGTAATTTTTATTCTAAAAATTTACAAAAGCTTTAAATCTAGACCGTCAAAACATCCAAACGTTGACCTTAATTCAGAAATCAATTGATATCAAGGCACCAATTGGCACTGTTTTTACATATTTTGCAAGACCAGAACACGTTTCTGATCAAATGAGTGACAAAGGTGTAGGAATGACAGTTGTTCCAATGGATATCAAGGATGGAATGGGAGTAGGTACAACTTTTAGAGTTATAGCTGACTTTAATGGGAAAAGACTAGAATGGGACTGTGAAACCACAGAATTTGATAGAGAGGAAAGAATCTCAGCAAAGATGATTGATGGTCCTTTTAAAAAATGGCAGATCACTAATGAATTCAAAGCATTAGGGGATAATCTTACTAGAGTAACAATGACAGTTGATTATGAAATGCCATATGGACTACTAGGTGGAATAGTTAACAAAATCAAGTTTGCAAAATCTGCTGAAAGAGGAATGGGAACTGCATTATACAAAGTAAGAGGCTTGCTTGAGGGTAATGGCTCTATACCGGTTTATATCACGCTTGATGCATACCAGAAACTTTTAGCTGAAAAGAAAAAGATGAACAATGTACCAGTATCAACCGTTCTTACAGCTATACTAGAAAAATACAGTCAGCTCGAAGCTAAAGTTCAAAATTAAATTTCAATTTTTACTCAAGGTTAATAACGACTCTAACATTTGCTATTTTTGGGGTCTATGGCTCAGCCAGGTAGAGCACCGGACTCTTAATCCGGCTGTCGAGGGTTCAAATCCCTCTAGACCCGCATTATATTCTAGAATTTGTTACTTGTGGGTACATTTACAAGGTATTAGCTTAGTATCAAAAGTACAATCGTGAGGTCCATCAGATTTATTATTCACAGGAATCTCTTTCATACATTCTTCGTGTCTGCCTTTTTTACAAAACCAGCACATTTCTTGCATTGAATCAAAGTCACAAGATTCCATAACTATGTATTTTGTAATTTTAGATGTAAAAAACCTAGTTCTAAATGTATTTGAGCCATGAAAGGAATCGATCATCTTTTCCCATGACCACACTCATAAACGATTTTTGTAATTCACGTGTTTTTGGACCTGGTTTACCATTTCCAATTGTTATTTGGTCAATTTCTGTAACTGATTTTACTTCAGCTGCAGTTCCTGTCATAAATACCTCATCTGCCACATAAAGATCCTCTCTATCAAGATCTTTTTCAATTACTTCCTCACCATTCTCCTCAATTATTCGAATGACGCTGTCTCTTGTAATTCCTTCCAAAATTCCAGCTGTAAGAGGCGGAGTAAATATCTGGTTATTTTTTACAATGAAAATATTTTCTGCACTTCCTTCTGCTACCTTGCCTTGATTGTTTAACATGATAGATTCATCATAACCATCCTTTAATGCCTCAACTCTTGCAAGGGCAGCATTTGCATAGTTTGACGCAGCCTTTGCTTTCATTGGTTGTGAACACGAATCTATTCTTATCCAACTTGAAACTTTGCATCTTGCACCAGATATTTTACCAGCTTTTGACTCTCCAATCTTCCACTCCCAACATGCTATTGCAACATCTATTTTGTTTAATGTTGGTGTAAGCCCCATCGTACCATATCCATAGTAAGCTATAGGTCTGATGTAACATTCTCTAAGAGTACTTGCTTTTACTGTTTGGATTATTGCATTCTCAATTTGTTGTTTCGAATATGGAATATTCATTGAATACATTTTTGCAGAATTGAAAAATCTATCTACGTGTTCGTCTAATCGGAAAATTGCTGAACCATTTGGAGTATTGTAACATCTTATTCCTTCAAACACTGCAGTTGAGTAATGTAACGCATGAGTCAGTACATGTACTTTGGCATTTTTGAATGGAACCAATTTTCCATTCATCCATATCTTGCCTACCTCTTTCATATGGGAATGGAAAATGTGTTGGTAATTTAAAGAATTATGA
>JAUYOQ010000245.1 GCA_030697975.1 Nitrosopumilaceae archaeon
TACATATTTATATTATTTTCATTTTATAGGAAAATGTAGAGGTAATTAATCTGAAAGTTTACAAAAACTATTGAATTAATCCACTTTAAGTCTGTGGCATCTGATTGCAATATAAGTATCTAGACCAATAAAGTTCGTTGAATGCATTTCATATTAATTTAGTTTGTTTGTGTAAACCATATTAGATAACTATGTATTATACAAAAATGTATATATACAATAATTACATAGCTAGGACATGACAGCTTCTGTTTTACAAAAACATAGCATAAAAAAATCTGCTACCTACTCGCACATGCCTCGCCTAGACACTATTCAGATGGTTGAGGACATGTTATCAGAAGCAAAAGAGTTTGACTCTAAGAATAAACTTTGGAGGGCTCTGCCAAAACAGGTACAGTACAAGACATTTACTACAATTCTTGATTATCTGCAAAAATCAAATAAAATCATCTACGACAAAGATGGTTCCATATTATGGATATTTGTAGACAACCCAAAACTAAAGAAACTTCACAGAGAGTCTACCGTGCTTAGATAAGCTAGTATCTAAATCTCTTTTCGTATTCTTTGTGGTCAAACGCTTCTAAAATAGTGCAAACTTTTTCCTGTTTTGTACCGTATACAGTATACACAAGCCTCCATCCTGATCTTAGCTTAAAACGGAACAATGTAATGTATTTGATGCTCTTTTATGTATTTTCTTGGCCAGCGAGATCTTGGAATTTTATCTCCTTTTGAGTAATCTGTCTTTAGCAAGTCCAATGCATTGTTGATCTCCTTGTATCTCTCACTTTTCTTATCAAGTGAATTAAAAAAGTCCATAAAGTCTGGTGCACCACGTACAGATATTTTCTCTTTCAAGACATGTCGGATCTGATTACTGAAATTATTATTTTACGTGCCCTGCTGTAATTTGATACAATTTTATCTGATAATGAGATTGATCTACTTTCACGGGAAAGAGACAAGAAGACTCCATTACCTCTCTTGTGTTCCTTTGATGTATGTTCCAGTATCACCAAAATTTCCTTTCTAAAATCCTCCACTAGTGTCATTGTTCAACATCTGACAAATTGTTTTCAATGTATTCCATTATCTCGTGTTTTAATCTTGGATTCAGCGACGCAGTCGTGTTTCCCTTGTGCAAAATCAGATAGCCTTCGTTTGCAAGTTCTTTTACTTTCTTCTTGATGTTCTTGCCGTTATTTTTCACGACTTGGCCAAGCCAGTTTGCCATCGTGTCGATAGGAAAATAATGCTCGCCCCACCTTCCCTTTCTCATGATGAAGTTGAGTATTAGCGCCTTCAACTCTTCATCCGAATATTCTCGCCTCATAGGTACACTTACAATACCTTTAGAAGTCTAAACTTATATACTTTTGAAATACAGTATATAGTAGATACAAAATGTACGAAGAAAATCAGTCGCTTCTAATGAAGGTACTAGGATACTCGCCAAAGATGAAGATTCTGGACTATTTTCTGGATTTCCCAACAAACGACTTTACAAAAAAGGAGATAATTGACGCACTTGGCATGAGCAAGCAGACATTCTACAAGTACTTTGGCGACATGGAAGAGGTAGGACTGGTCAAGGTAAACAGGAGGATAGGCAAGGCCAAGCTCTACAAGGTCAACAGGGAAAACGCCGTGGTAA
>JAUYOQ010000247.1 GCA_030697975.1 Nitrosopumilaceae archaeon
GCTAGTTTTTGTTTTTGTGCAACAAGCAAATATCTAGAGTGGCTTTCTGAGAAAAGCAGTCTATCATGAGAAATTTTTTCGCCTGGAATTTTATCCAAAGACACTTTACAGCCAACATTATTTTGCATGCAAAGCTCAGACACTGCCACCGCAATCCCGCCCTTTGAGCAGTCATGAGCCCCCTTTAGCAGGTCTTTTTTGAAAAGTGCAAGTACTGCATCCATGTTTTCTTTTGATTCTTTAAAGTCAACCTTAGGACATCCCCCTCCAACAAAATCATGAATGTATTCAAAGTATTCAGAGCCGCCAAGCTCATTTTTTGTCTTGCCAACAAGAATCAGCACATCGCCTTGCGATGCGCTAGCATGTAGTGGTTCTTTGTCAATCAGGCCCAAGACTCCAATGACTGGGGTTGGCTTGATAGGCCCTTTTGGGGTTTCGTTGTAAAAGCTAACCTTTCCGCCAACACATGGAATATCAAAATGCTTTGCATAGTCTGCTAGTCCCTTTAATGCCTCAATAAAGGTCCAAAAAATTTCTGGGTCTTCTGGATTTCCAAACTGAAGATGGTCTACCATTCCTATTGGCTTTGCGCCAGTACATACAACATTGCGACATGCTTCCTCAAAGCAGCCTATTGCCCCTTGGCGAGGATCAATATAGCAATGCTTTGGGTTGCCGTCTATTTTTACTGCCAAGAACTTGCCGTTATCTAGTCGCAAGACAGCAGCATCATAGCCTGGCTTGATTACAGTCCTGATTCCAACCTCATGATCATACTGGCCATACACCCACCTCTTGCTTGCAAGATTCGGGCTAGATAATAATTTTAAAAGTACAAGTGAAAGGTCAGATTGAGTTTTGAGTTTTTTTTCGTTTTGAATTCCTTTTAGATAAGCTGGCTTTTTTGTTGGCCTGTCAAGCAACGGGGCGTTTGCAACGACATTTGCAGGAAGAAGGGCAAGCGTGTTTTTTTTCTTTTTTACATGCATCATTTTATTGTCCTTTACCTTGCCAATTACAGAACACTGGACATGAAATTTTTTGCAAATATCTTGCAGCGTTTTTAATTTTGCCTTGTCTGTAATTATCAACATTCTTTCTTGTGACTCTGAAATCATAATCTCATCTGGACTCATGCCAGGCTCTCTTGTATGGACGCTGTCTACATCAAGCTCAATTCCAATTGATAGAGAATCTGCAATTTCTGAAATCGCACATGAAAGGCCGCCACCGCCCAAGTCCTTTACTGCCTTGATACACTTTTGATTTCGTGCTTCAAGTACTGCTTCAATGATTAGCTTTTCAATAAAGGGGTCAGGAATCTGTACAGCTGATCTGTTCTCTGATTCTAAAGAATCAGACGCAAATTGTGAGCCGCCTATTCCGTCTCTTCCGGTAAAGCCACCAAGTAGTACAACCAAGTCTCCTTTTTGCGCCGTATTTTTTATGAGCCGATCCTTTTTTCCAAAGCCAATTGATGCTACATCGACTAGTGCATAGTTTGAATAACAGTCATCAAACTCTACCTCGCCGCCAACTGTTGGAATTCCAATACAGTTTCCATAATCTGCGATGCCAGTTACTGCGTTTTTAAAAAGCCATCTCGCATGAGGATCTTTTTCTATATTGCCAAACCTAAGGCCATCAAGAATTGCAATAGGTCTTGTCCCAGCGGAGATAATGTCTCGGATTACTCCGCCAACTCCTGTTGCGGCACCGCCATATGGCTCAACAGCTGATGGATGGTTATGACTTTCAATGTGGACTGTAACTATGTAATCATCGCCAACATCTAAAACGCCAGAATCAAAGCCCTTTTCAGATATTACCCGCGATCCTTTCATTGGCAGCGTTTTTAGGTGCTTTTTTGATGACTTGTACGAGCAGTGCTCAGACCACTCTGCTGCAACTATATTTAGCTCAGTCTTTGTTGGCTTTCGTCCAATCTTTTTTTCAAGATATTCGTATTCTTGTTTTTCAAGACTCAATTTGTTACACCGATTGTATTAAACAGTGATTCAAAAATCAGCGAAGCTGGCTTGCAGTCAATAGGATTGATTTGCGGCTCAACTGCCCTCTCAGGATGAGGCATCATGCCAACAACATTTCCTTCCTTGTTGCAAACACCTGCAATACGCATAGTAGAACCGTTAATTTCTTCGCCATATCTAAAGACAATTTGATTATTTTTCTTAAGATCTACAAGCGTTTGCTCATCTGCATAGTATCTACCCTCGCCATTTGCAATTGGTATTGGAATTTTTTGTCCAATCTTTAGCTTGTTTGTAAACGGAGTCTTGTTATTTTCAACAATCAGATGCGTCCATTTGCACATAAAGCTAAGCGATGTATTTTTTAGCAAAACACCTGGTAGCAGACCTGACTCAACAAGAATTTGAAAGCCGTTGCAGACCCCTAAAACTGGCAATCCCCTACTTGCTAATCTTTTTACATCTGCAATCACGGGACTGTGGGCTGCAATTACTCCTGCCCTTAGCCTGTCGCCATATGAAAAGCCGCCAGGAAGTATTATGGCATCTAGATTTGATGGCAGTTTTTTTTCATGCCAGAAATATTGCGCATCTACTTTGAATACATCTGTCAATACATGGTACATGTCTCGATCGCAGTTGCTTCCTGGAAAAACTATGACCCCAACCTTCACAGCTATCCATTAGAGGATACGTTATTAAATTCAATCTCTCAAAACAGTTTTTAATTAAAGTATGGATCGCAGCCTAAAAAACATCAACTGTAATACGGCTTACCATGGGATTATAGATTCGCAGCTCATCACATAACTTGCGAACCTTTTTTTCTGCAGACTTTTTGTCTTTTTCCTTTATTGTAAACTTTAACATTTTTGCAGAATGGATTTTTGTAACAAAAGAATAATTTCCTTTTAGGACAAGATCGTTAAGGATTGTTTCGCCTTCAGGATCATTTATTCCTGGTTTATTTTCAATTGTAACATGGACAGTATATGTTGACATAAATTTGTGTCATAATCAAAACGTAATTAACCTATCTTTACATGCAATATCATTAAAACAATAATAACAATTACATAACACTGCTTTAGCTTGATTATCTAGATGATACGAGACAGATACTGGAAACTAACGTCAGAAGAAGTTGAGAAGCTAAACTATAACATACAAAAGGTTCTCAACTGGGAAATAAAATGCATCAGGGAGCCAGAAGAAAATGCAGAGTTTATTGGAGTATTTCTCTATAAAAATGGAACACCGTTTGATTATAATCAAATTAAAGGAATTGCTTACTATCATAACAATATTGAAAGAAAAGACGTGCCTGAAATTGCAAAATTTCTCAAATCAAAAGTTGGAGGCGAGGAAAAAGAACGTGGAGAGCGAGGTTTTCTCGAAGGCTCAAAGGAGATCTATAGCGGAAAAGAGGTTGGCCAGCTTGCAAAAGAGCTCGAGTCAGAGTTCAAGGCAAAGGCTTCAATATCAATAGAGTTTGAGGACTTGACAGAAGAAGAAAAAGAACAATCAGGACTCCCGACAGCAAAGCTTTTGCCAGTACCTGGCGGAAGATAGCATTTTTGATATTGCTAGAATGTGTTTTATGTTTAAAAATAAAATAATACTGAAAATAAATAGTGCTTGAAGGAAATTAATCCATGTCCGAGATACAAGAAATCACTCAACACCTAAATGAGCTTAGAACACGTATCTTGCGAATTGTTATTGCTGTTGGAATAGTTATTGCCTTTATTCTGTCATTTCATTTTACTCCAATCGAGTTTTCCGGATTAACACTCTACTATCCAGAACCACGCCCCCTAGACAACATTGCTGCACAGATTACAAACCAGATGAGAGTGCAACTTGTACCAGAAGGCGTTGCACTAATCCAAACTGCTCCAGGTCAGGCATTTTTTGCCCAGATATACATAGCCGCACTTGTTGGGATAGTTGTTTCGATGCCAATTGTTGTAAGGGAGTTTAGTGGATTTATTGCACCTGCACTAAAGGAACGTGAGATTAAAGTTGGACGATCAATTGCACTTCCTGCATTAGGTCTTTTTGTTACCGGCTGTGTTTTTTCATACGTTATGGTAATTCCATACATTCTTGATTTTCTTTACCAATATGGCGAGTCTGCAGGCATTGTTACATTCCTTAACATAGTTGATTTTGTGACATTTGTTTTGCAGTTTCTTTTGGCATTTGGAATTTCTTTTCAGTTGCCTTTGGTAATGTATGCTGCAACAGTATCAGGACTAGCTGATGCGTCGTTTTGGCGAAAAAATATCAGATATGCAATTGTTGCAATAGTTGTTTTTGGTGCAATAATCACACCAGATGGAAGTGGAGTCACCATGTGGTTTATCGCAATACCAATGATTGTACTATACCTTGCAGGAATGGTAGTTGTTGAGAGAAAACAACGCCAAAACAAAGTGTTGCATACATGAACACTTAAATCTCAAAAAGAGCAAAAAACTACATGTTAGATGCCATACCTAACTTGATAGCTGGCCAGGAATGGATCTTTATCATAATAATTGCAGTCATAGTCATCTTTGGTGCAAAAAAGATTCCAGAGCTTGCTAAAACATTTGGTAAAGCAAAAAGCGAGTATGAGAAAGGAAAGATTGAAGGCGATAAAGAGCTCAAAGAGTTCAAAGACAAAAAAGAGTCTTAATTTTCTGCAACCCTTGCAAACTCGTCTATAATATCTTGTAATCCACCAGAAACATTTGGTTTTCGAAATAATCCTAGCTTAAAGTCTGCCTCTACTGTCAGTTTTGTTCCCCCAGGCACAGAGTCGTACTTTTCAACAATGCAGCTTCCCTTGCAGTCACCGCCAATAACAATGATCTCGTGAAGCTCAGGCGGACTTTTTATGTGCTTTGTCATCATTACAAACTCTTTTTTTCCCAAGATCATGTGCTCTTCAATAACAACTACATTATCGCGTTCTGACCTTATCCGAACAGATGGAAAGTATTTTGGAAAGTTTTTTTCAAAATTTTTGTAATTTGTGGTAATATCGTAAACCTTGTTTCTGTCGGCTTTGATTATTTTTTCAATCTTTATTTTTGACAATTGTAGTTATGCTGAACCCCATCGTTTGTACAGATTATGCTCAATGTCAAACTGGTCAAGACACTTTCCAACTGTGTGGTTGATGACATCATCTATTGTTGTAGGCTTTGTGTAAAAACCTGGAACTGGTGGAAGAATTACAACGCCAAGTCTTGATAGTTTTAACATGTTTTCTAGATGAATGGCAGTAAATGGAGTTTCACGGACAACTAGAACTAGCTTTCTTGATTCCTTTAATGTGACACCTGCTGCCCGCGCAACCAAGCTCTCATCGTATCCGTTTGCGATGGCAGAAAGCGTCTTCATGCTGCATGGAATTACAATCATGCCATCTGTTTTGTGTGTCCCGCTTGAGACACTTGATGCCATGTTAGAATCATCTGAATAGTAAGTTGCAAGCGACTTTACTTTATCAAATGAATAGTCAGTCTCCATTGCAAGACACTTTTTTGCCCAGTCACTTGCGATAAGATGTGTTTCGACCTTTGCTTTTTTTAGCTCCTCTAAAATTCTAACACCATAAATTGTTCCAGTGCTGCCAGTGATTCCTATAACTAGTTTCACAACTTTTCATTTGTGAATTGAAACTGTGCTAATTTATTATTAGCTAAGGGTTTTTAGTTTGATTTTCACTTTCTTGTTGTGCTAATTCTTCACGCCTTCTTTTCAGCCACAGTCTCATACCTGCATATCCCATTGCAGAAAGCAAAATTATTCCAGCTAGAACAAGTTCATACTGGTAAAAATATGCCATCTAAAATTCTAGCCTCATACTATTCAATAAAGATTCTTGATAGCTATATTAGATCCTCACAGTAAAGCTAAACACGTGATCAAAACTTCTCAAATTCAGAACATAGTAAAAGATTATTCTGAAGTTAGAATTGGTGTTTTGGGAAGTCACTCTGCACTTGAAGTAATGGATGGTGCAAAAGACGAAGGATTTGAGACTATAGTAATTTGCCAGAAAGACAGAACAACACCTTACCAGAGATTCAAGCGCATTGCCGATGAAATCATTATAGTTGACAAATTCAAAGACATGCTTTTGCCAAAAATGCAAAAAAGACTAGTGGAAAAAAACACAGTCATAATTCCTCACAGAGCACTGACAGCATATCTTGGGTACAAACCAATTGAGAATTCATTTAAGGTTCCAATTTTTGGAAATCGTTCTCTATTTCAGGCAGAAGAACGACAAAACAAGAAAAATCAGTACTATCTTTTAGAAAAGGCAAGAATAAGACACCCAAAACTTTTCAAAAATCCAAAAAACATCAACAAGCCATCAATTGTAAAGGTACAAGAAAAAACAAGAAAACTAGAGCGGGCATTTTTTATTGTATCATCATATTCGGATTACAAGAAAAAATCAGAAGAAAAGATAAAACAAGGAATTATTTCTAGAAAGGATCTAAACAATGCAAGCATCGAAGAACTAGTAATTGGCACTTATCTGAACTTTAACTACTTTTACACACCGATTTCAGATCAGGTGGACTTTATTGGAATCGAAAGGAGATTGCAAACTAATCTGCATGACTATAACGCACTGCCCGCCAGACAGCAACTTGACATAAACGTTGAAC
>JAUYOQ010000251.1 GCA_030697975.1 Nitrosopumilaceae archaeon
ACTAGTTCATATTGCAGACAAACTCATCGGTTTTGGATACTAAACAATGGTATTACAAAATTTGAGCACTAGTCGTTGTCCATACTGTGGAAAAAATGTACCATTAACCGATAATGTTACTGGTGAGAGGTTTTGCGGAAAATGTGGTTATGTGATGTCTGAGCGAATGGAAAGTGCTGGCCCAGAATGGAGATCCTTTTTAGACGATGATCAGAGCAAAAGCAGAACAGGAGACAAAACATCACTCAGCAGACATGACATGGGACTGGCTACAATAATCAATCCAGTAAACAGGGATGCAACAGGAAAGAAGCTCTCAAAAGGTATGCAAATCTCAATTGGCAGATTAAGGGTATGGGACAGTCGAAGTCAGAGCCAGCCAGTTGATAGAAACCTAAGAGACGCATTCAATGAGCTTTACAAGATGAAAGACAAGCTTGCCTTACCTGATGCAGTCATTGAAAAGGCAGCTTATATTTACAGAAAGGCACTTGAAAAAAAACTTGTTAGGGGAAGGTCAATTCCAACAATGATGGCAGCATCACTTTATGCTGCTTGTCGTGACGCAGAGACTCCGCGTACCCTAAAAGACGTTGCCGATATTGCAAACATCAAAAGAAGAAACATTGCAACATGTTACAGACTGCTTATACGGGAATTTGATCTAAGGGTTCCAGTAGTTGATTCGGTCCAGTGCATTTCTCGAATTGCAAGCAAAGCTGGTCTGTCTGAAAAAACAAAGCGCGATGCAGTGAAAATTCTAAGAAAAGCAGAACAAGAGGAAGCATCTGCAGGCAAAAACCCTATGGGACTTGCAGCAACTGCACTTTATGTTGCCTGTCTTGAAAACGGGGAAAACGTATCCCAAAGAGAAATTGCAATGGCATCAAATGTAACCGAAGTAACGCTAAGAAACAGGCTAAAAGGATTCAAAACCCAAGGCATTTACAAATACTAGTTATTTGGTTGATCTGTCATATAGTATTGTTCTGCACATTCCTTACAACAAAACTCACTAACAAATAATTCAAAATCCTTACCACAGTTTTTACATTTTACGTCCATAAACACTCAATTTTAAAAAAGAAGAATAGGTTCTATCGTTTTCTCTTACTCTTAGAACCTTTTTTTCCTGCATTTCTTTTTCTAGTGGCAGCAGCCTTTTTTGCTGCAGCACTACGTTGAGCTTTTGTAAGTCCCATCTTACAACATGGAGCCTCTGCTTTGTATTATAGAGCACTAGTGTACATTATTTACGTTAATACTTATTCACAGAGCAACATTTTTTCAGAGAATTTCAATGATTGTTTTAGCTAGCTTAGATCACAGAATGCATTGAGCTGATCAAATTTCCTAACAGGATCAAGAAATTGTTTGTCAGGCAAGTACGTCTATATTAGCACAACGACAACATCAATCAGTGAAAATTCTAAAATCATTTAGAGCAATCTATTGACCTGTCCCAAGTGTCACAAGTATTTTGGAGACGGAAACAAGTGCGTGTCATGCAAGTATGATTTTTCAGCTGGCTATGTAACTTGTGGTTAATGAAAATCTAAAACAATTCAAAATATAGATCCAGAAAGCCAATCAAACAACTAGTTTATGTCCACTTTTCAGGTTCTTCCTTTTTTACGCGAACATCATCAACGTATATAGTATCTTGATCCTCAAAAACTGTGTGCCACCTTTTGTCATGAGGAAGCATTCTATCCAATTGCTTTACCTTCTTGTTAGTCGGTGCTCTGTTTAGCAAGGCACCCCACCTCATGTTTGGTATCCTAGGCATTATTTCGTTGATATCTTTCACGATTTTTTCACTTTTCTTACTATTCTTAAATTCTTGTATAATATTAAAGAATCTCAGGCAATTTTTTTCAAGCTAGAAAAACTATATTTTCTAAGTCAATTCATTCTCTTTTGTTTCAGGGCTTAGAAGAGTAGGGACTATTACTATAACAGCACCAATTATTATATTCAAACCAAGAACTATTGGCGCAAAACTGCGTTCAGCTAATGACATTAAGGTCAGTGCAATCAGAGGCGACCAGGAGCCAAAAATGAGCCCAGCATTGTAGGAAAATCCAGCCGCGCTATTTCGTATTTCGGTTGGGAACCTTTCAGAAAAGAATGCAGGCACTGGACCTGATGCTGTTGATACGACAAACGCATAGATTATGACAAACAAAAATGCTGCCATGCCACCGCCAAGTATGCCAATTGCCATTGGAATAACAACTCCAACAGCTACTCCTGCAAAAATGATCATTGCCTTTTTTCTTCCAATTCTTTGTGAAAGCCAGCCAGTAAAGATCATGCCAAGCCACGATGCAAGTGTTGCAG
>JAUYOQ010000255.1 GCA_030697975.1 Nitrosopumilaceae archaeon
GCTAGGTGACAGGCAGCTAGTGATAGGTGAAATCCTCAATGAAGGCAATACTGATGGCTTGTTTACATTTGTTACTTTGGAACCACGAGAAAATTCAAACATAAAACAACAAACACAGTATCTTGATGAGCTAGAGCCTGACTCTCCTGTTCCCTTTAACATACCAATAGAGTTTGATGGTGAGCCGCGAGTTGGCGAGCATGATATTAGAATTATAATAAAATACAAAGACTCGTTAAGAAACGAGCATGTAGTAACACATGATGCTACAATAGACTACCAGTATCCACCAAGTATCAAACCAGACTTTGACATATTGCAGTTATCAATAATTGCAGCTGTTATAGGCATAGGAATTTTTGCAGTCATTAAACTCAAAAAAAGAAAGCAAATAGCAAAACAAACAAGCTAACCACGATTACACATCAGGAAAATACGTTTTCATTATAGCAATTATCCTCTCGCTCTGCCTAGGGTTTAGTGAGACCTGCATTCCATAATGTGTTGGTTTTGTAATTATCAGTCCTTCCCGGACCAGTTCTTTTGCAATCCTGTCTACGATTTTTGTGCCATGTTTTCCAAAGTCTCTTTCATTGAATCCTTTTTTGATGTTATCAAAGGCAGTATGGCTTGCGCCCCAGTTGCCCCTCTTGTGTAGCTTGAAAAGAATCGTCGCCCTTATCTGACCTTCTGTAAACATGAGTTCACTTGTAGTACTTTGAAAGTCTAATATTAAATACTTTGATTACCAATTGGGTTTGATGAGATACAAGCAAAACGAAACGCTTTTGCTCAAATACTTGGGCCCAAGTCCAGTTCTTAGAATAACAGACTTTTTTTTGGATAATCCCCTTTCTGACTTTTCAAAAAATGAGATAGTAAAGAATCTGGAGATGGGCAGGGCAACATTCTTCAAGTACTGGACAGAGCTTGAAAAGTCGGGAGCAGTAATAGTGACAAGAAGGATTGGGCGAGCTACCATGTACAAACTCGACAGAGAAAACGAGGTAGTAAAACATCTAGTCAAGCTGGATATGGCGCTTGCAAGACGGACAATGGAGAAGGCTTTAGAGCAATACAAAAAGCCAATTACAGTAAAGTCTAGATGATTTTGATCAAATAAAAAATGAGATAGATATACTGCAAGCGTTCCAATCGCTTTCCACCGTTTCTGGAAGTTAATAGAACAGGATTCGTTCTTTCATAGTATGGGGATTCCTTCGAGCCCAAGAATTTTCTTTTAACAATAAGCAATAATGAAAACTATGCTGCACCTTTTTGCTTGGTACCTATATCATATGATTCTTCTACAGGTACAACAAAGATTTTTCCGTCTCCTTTAGAACCCGTGTGTGCTGCATCTAAAATTGCGTTAACAACCGAGTCCACTTTAGAGTCATCTACAATAGTGGTAATTGTGTCTGTCCTGTTGTATTCTGAAATGTATCTTGCTGTTCCTCGTGCACCTCCAACCATTGGTCGTTCACCTGCTCCCTTTCCTCTTGTCTCAGCTACAGTAACACCTCCGGATCCAGCTTTTATTGCAGCATTAACGACCACACTTCGTTTGGTAGTTGGCACAAATGCTTCAATTCTTTTCATATTTTCTTTGTGCATCGATGCTTTTTAAACCAAAACATAGATTATCGTAATTGATTTTCAAAAAACAAAATTGTTTACAAAAGCATTACAAAATCAAATCTGAAAATCACAATTTTGTTTATTT
>JAUYOQ010000271.1 GCA_030697975.1 Nitrosopumilaceae archaeon
TCCAGAAAAAAACCAAACACTATCTCCAAATATGTCATGTAGTGGAACTTCGATCCAATCTCTCAAATAAGTTCTAAAAACAAACAGCCCCCAAAGACCGTAAATCACGCTTGGCACTGCAGCCAAAAGCTCTACCATAAACCCTAGTGGCTCGCTAATTGATTTTGGCGCATCGGAAAGAAACATTGCTATTCCAATGCTTAATGGAACGCCGATTGCCATTGCAAGTGCAGCAGTGACTAGTGTACCAAGAATGTATGGCAGTGCACCAAAGGACTCTCTTCCTTCTACTGGATTCCAGTCTGTGCCAGTAATGAAACTAATTCCTTCCTCCTGCCAAACAGGATATGACTCAGAAAGTAGCTGAAAAACCATTAGCGCTATTATAACTAAAACATATGCTCCTGCAATTGTTGCGCCGATCTTGAAAATTTTATCAGTATTCAGCTTACGCTTACCTGTAACTCCTAGACCTTTTTGCACAAAAAAATGCGAGCTCTATAAAATATCTGAAAGCTCAACATAGATTACATAGTCTATGTATCAAGTATAGTCACTATATAGAATATTATCTAAAGATAGTATAACTAAAGATACGTAAAAAAATTCAGATTTGCCAGACATTGAATCCACAAAGCAAACAAGACGTCTTCAGCTAACTGGTGGATCAACTTACACATTATCAATTCCAAAGAACTGGATCGATGATTTGGAGCTAAAAATAGGTGACAATGTAACTCTCATAAAAAATCTAAACAAAACACTTACTATTCTTCCAAAATTACAAGATGACGATCCATCAACATCATGCATAATATCGATTAGCAACAAAGACACAGACGAAGCTATCCGACGCAAGATTATAGCAATATATCTTTCAGGATTCAAAACAATCAAAATCAAGGCAAAGGGTATGGAGATTCTTCCAAACCATGTTAAAACCATAAGAGAGTTGGTAAGATCATCATTAATTGGAACCGAAATAATTGAGTCTGACTCAAACTCGCTTACCTTTCAGGTTCTTACTCAATTACCACAATTATCGTTTGATGTAGCGCTAAAACGGATGTACCTTATGGCAACAAACATTCATCATGAGACGATGGATGCATTTGTCAAAGCAGATAGTAAACTAGCTGAAGATGTGGTAAGAATGGACGATGAGGTAGACAGATTTAGTCTGTATATGATGCGTAGTCTCAACCTTGCAGCACAGGATGGAAGAGTTCTCCTTGAGGTTGGACTCAAAAAACCATCAGATTGCCTTGGTTATAGAACTGTGATAAAATGTATAGAAAGAATAGCAGACCATGGAGTACTAATAGCAAAGAGAATAAAGTTTTTAGAATCCCCAATCAAAGGAAACCTTCTAAAAAGTATCATTCAGCTAAGCGAAAAATCAATTGAGGCCTTTAACAACTCAATTACATCGCTTACAAAGAAGGACTTTTTTCTTGCAGAAAAGATTGCAGAACAAATATCAAATGTAATAGAAAATGAAAAACAGCTTATGGATAGCCTTCATGAATCATCAAAAAACTCAACTGTGATAAAGTTTGTTTTAGAGGATATTCGAAGAACCGCAGAATATTCAAG
>JAUYOQ010000272.1 GCA_030697975.1 Nitrosopumilaceae archaeon
GATGATACACTGACTCCTGCAGAACAGGCAGAAATGATAAGAGAACTTCCAGGCTTGACAGCAAGGAAATGGAATCTATCATAGAGGCACATTACAAAAAACCTGATGGAATCGGACTAGCTGATTCAATACGTGCTATAATATCTGCTCATCGTGCAGTGGACAGGACCACAAAAGACCAGAACAAGCCAAGATAACCTTTAACAGATATAATTGAATTAAAGAAAAAGGCAGTTTTGTTTAATTCAGTCTGAAATTATAATGGACGATCTGCAGGTTTTATAATGTATTAGAATTTGTGGGTTGCAATAATTACAAGTAAAAAAATTAAAGGTTAATAGATTCTAGTTTGTATTTCTACCATGTTCTCAAAAAAGGAAGTTGAATTTTGACTAAGGAACAAAAGATAGAGCTACAGCACAAAACCCTTCTAATCATTGCAAGTGTAAGCATAAAGTCATTTCTGATGGCGATTGCGTCAAGTCAGGTATTTTGCGGGAGTATAGAGCCAAGTGGTCTTTTCTTTAACTGCATTGATAATGTTGCGTATGTTGGGGGGAGCATCGCAGCTGTAGTAATCATGGGGGCGCTTTTTGGCTACTATGTAATCAGAATAAAAGCATTTGATTCAATTTTTGCAAGAATGCTAAAGGCTGATTTTATTATTACTGCAATGTATTTTGGGGTTGCTTTTTCTGCTCCTGAATTTATATCGATGAAGGTTATGATATGGCTTTTTGGAATTTGGATCCTAGGAATGCTTTTGGCTCCATTTGATAAAGACATGATTCTTGTAAAAAAAATAACACAGTATGGCTCTCTTGTTGCACTAGGCGCTCTTTTGACTGCTCACTTTATTCCAACATTTGAACAGTTTGGTGACTCGTATACTATAGGCATGATGGTAAGCAGCATTCTTGGCATATTTGGAGCTGGCAGAAACGGATGACAGCTAGGCATTCGCAGGTTTTATAATATATTTTAAAATCTTATAAAGTAAGATGGGACTATTCAAAAAAGAAAAAAATGAAACAAAATGCAAAGAATGCGGTCTTGAGCTACATGATTCAGAACGCCTCAAACGTCATATGAACAAGGCTCACAGCAGACCGCCACAAAAAAAGCCAGATGCTGGAGGTACATCAGATGGGGGAATGTGGTAACGACTACATTAAATCCGATGGATTGTATTTTCTGTAAAATAGTTGATGGAAAGATTCCTACAAGAATTATCTTACAGTCTGAAAAATCTTTGGCATTTTTAGATGCATTTCCACTGGCAAGTGGACATTCCTTAGTAATCCCAAAGAAACATTACGAAAAAGTTCAGCAAATGCCTCCTGATGAGCATTCTGACCTATTTCGACTAGTACAAAAAGTCACAGAAAAAGTTGATGCATTCACAAATGCAGAACTAATTGCAGTTCATAACGGAAAGGAAAGCGGGCAAGAGATTCCACATGTACATGTTCATATAATTCCACGAAGCTCAAAAGACGGTGCAGGCGCTGTTCACAGCATGTTTAGAAATAGACCAAATCTATCAGACAAAGAGTTTGATGATATACTAAAAAAGATAAAAGGCTAGTGTCTACCACGGATAAATCCGTCTTTGTGTTTCCTTTTCATCAACATTGATTGCTTTTGTAGGACAGGTCTGAGCAGCATCCATAATTTTTTCAAACTTTGCACCTTTTTCGTTGTGTACGTATGATTTTGGGTTCATCTTTATTTTCTTGTCTACTGCAAAAACACCAGGTGCGATAGTCTCACAGCTGCAGCAACCAATACATAAAGTTGGATCTACATTTACAGAAACATCAGGTTCTGGCTCTGGTTGTTTTTTAGATTTAAATCTAGTTTCTTCTTTGTACGCCCCACTCATCCACGCATTATATTTTTCCCAAAAGTCTTTTTCGTATTTTTCCCAAAAGTCTTGGTTTGCTTCAAAGTCTTTGGTATATTTGCTCCAGTCCTCTTCAGGTTGGCCCTTTCCAAAATTAGCCCCCCACGATGTTTTACCATTAAATGTCTGCTTGTTTTTTGTCTTGGCACTTGTGTATGTCCAGCTTTTTGGCGTGCTTCGTGTCTTTGCATTAAGATATCTGTGATTATTCTTTAGATAGTGATATGCCAAAGTGACAAGCTTGAACTTTACCCCATCTCTTTCTGAGTTGTTCTTATCAGGATGAAGATATAGTGCAAGTTTTCTATACGCATATTTTATCTCCTCAAAGGACGCATCCTCGCCAACATTTAGGGTCTTGTATGCAAGGGTTGTATTCAATTAAGATAAAGTAGCAACCCTATGTTAAAAACAATTTCATACCATTAAGTGCAGTCATTCCAACATGGTTTCGTCTTCTTTCTTCCACGCAGGATCAACTATGCACAAAAACTTTAGATCAGACGTGCCAGTATTTTCGATAAATTGAATCGATAAAGGAGGAATGTAAACTGCATCATCTTTTGAAACTATTTGAGACACTTTATCAATGTGAATAACACCATTTCCTTCAAGGATATAGTATACCTCAGATGTTTTCATCTTGTGGTGTTTTGATCTCTTTCCAGGTTTTATTGTAGAGTGTGAAACACTGTATCTTATTCCACTTAAGGTATTGTGCGGATGAAAGATTTGAGAAATTATTGTTCCCTCACTTCCGTTTATTTTGTCTAAATTTTGTAATTTTTTTATGATCATTTACTATCGTATTATACTAGTTACTTTTGACTCAAAGTCTGATTCAAACCAAGTTGTTTTTGGTTCTTTGTTTTTTGCTGGATAGGAATTTAGCGCAATGTGGGAAAATACAGCATTCTTACCAATCGAACCATGAATATGTAAAATTTTTGCAGGAATGTATGTCACATCGCCTGGCCTTAGTTTTGTCTCATGTGTCTTTTTTATTGAAAACTTTTTCTTTCCTTTTCCAATTTTTTTATACAAAGAAAGACTCCCTTTACCCTTTGTCACAATTAGGATCTGCCCTCCTTCGTGGCTGTGTACTTTTGTCTTTGAGCCAAAAAAAGTAACATGGTATACCTTTTGTTCTTTTGATTTTATCACACTTGATATCGCTTTTATTTTTACAGCACCTGTAAAATATTGAGGATTAATCTTGAGATTTTTTCTTTTTGAGTGGATGTTTTCAATATTTGCAAATTTAGAATTATGCAATTTTGTACTAAATCGCACTTGGACTATTATTTCTTCGTATCATGTTACTAGTTTTCTAAAGCGCTCATCATCAAATATCTTTTCAAAAATTTTTTCCTGTTTTGCCCACTTTTTTATTGTCTTTGAATCTTTTGCTATTGCTTGCCCTAAGAGTATCAAAGACTCCTCGGTGCGATCAAGCGCTGCCATGCTTCGAGATTTTGCATAAAGAACATTAACATTTTCTTTATGTTTTGATAAGAGTTTATCAAAGATTTCAATTGCTTCATTATGCCTGTCAAGCTCTGCAAGCTCGATTCCCTTATGAAAAAACGCATCTTGATGTTGTGGATGAATATGACAAAGATTTGAAAAACAATTGAGCGCCTCTTCGTGTCTTTTCATTTTTCCTAAAACAATTCCTTTGTAAAATATTGGGTTTGGCTTTTTTGGATCTAATTTTATCGCTTCATCAAGACATGACAACGCTTCTTTATGCTCTAATAACTTGTCATGCAAGACGCCTTTGTTATAGTGCGCAGCTGCATACTTTGGGTCTGTCTCAATTGCTTTTTGATAGCATTTCATTGCATCGTCTATGTTGCCAAGCTCTGCAAGTGCGATTGCTTTGTTGTTTAATGACTGTGTGTCATTTGGGTTGATTTCTAAGACCTTATCAAAACATGTTATTGCATCATTGTACTTTCTTGTCTGGTTTAGTGCTAGCCCCTTGTTGTAAAGAGCTGTAGTATTTTTTGGATCTTCTCTTAAGACGTTATTTAAAATAGGAATTGCAATTTTTGGCCGTCCTTTTTCAAGGCAAGATACTGCCTCGTAAATTAAATCCTCAACATCAGTCTTTTTTCCAAACAATCGCATAGAATGTATCTATGCTTTGTCTGTAATGAAAGTTTTCTAGCTAAGTGACTTGAATCTCTTTATTGCCTCTTTTGCCAAATCTTCGTTCTCTTTGTTTGTAATTTTTGTAGGATCATCTGATGCAAGGGCGTCATTATAGTCATCTTTTGTATTGCTTTTTATCTTCTTAGGTTTTTTGGGCATTAGACAAGTTGGTATGTACAAAAATAAAAAATTTTTTTATAAAATATAGCAAATTCAACAACTCAACTTTATTTTTTCATACTTTCTGCAAATCTAGCAGATGCTAAAACTAGTGCCTTTACATCCGATTGTGAGTGTGCGTCAGAAAATGCGCCAAGTTTTCCTGGCAAAAAGAAAATACCATCATTTGCAATCATATTAAAATGATATCTGTGAAGCAGGTCAACATCACACATTGCAGCATCTGTAGCGTTTTGTATTTTATCGATACTATTTTTTACAAAATGAGTAAGAACGAGAGATCCAATCCCTGTTGTTATGGTTCTTCCTGCAAACACTTTGTCGATTTCTTTTCTTGCTTTTGTGCCAAAACCATTAATTTTTTCATACAATGAATTTTTTTTCTTTTTTAGAACATCAAGTGTTGAGCTACCAGCTGTCATGGAAACAGGATTTGCGGAAAATGTTCCACCGCCAATATAAGATCGTTTTTCCTTTGTCTTTGTATGAGTATTTGCATACTCCATGATCTCTTTTTTGCCACAAATCACACCAATTGGGAATCC
>JAUYOQ010000273.1 GCA_030697975.1 Nitrosopumilaceae archaeon
CAAAGCTTCTAGATCTAATCTCTCTTTTTAAAGGATCTGGAATGCTTACTTTGATTCCCATTTTTTCATTAAGGTCAGTCATCTCCACCTTTGTTTGTCTTTTAATTATGTTCCAGTCTCCAATTGAAGAATAGGACACAAATGTTATCGCTCTTCCTTTACCACCTGCCCTTGCCGTTCTTCCAATTCTATGAAAATAAATCAACTCTTGATTTGGCACATCATAATTAATAACTAACGCTACTTCAGGAACATCAATTCCACGTGCTGCAACATCTGTTGCAACAAGCATGTCTGCTTTACCGGTTCTAAATTTTCCCATTGACTGTTCACGTTGGTGTTGTGACATGTCTCCTTCGATTGCAACCACATTGTATCTTTCCTTATAAAGTTCTCTTGCCACATCTCGTGTTCTATTTTTTGTTGAACAAAAAACAATTGTCTGCCCTTTTTTATTCTCACCAATAAACTGGAGCAGATACTTCATTTTTTCTCTGTCCTTTATTACAAGATATGACTGATCGATTCCCTCGCAGCTTAGATCATCGGCATCAAGCAGAAATTGTTTTGGATCGTTTAGGTAGTTTTCTGCCAGTCGTAAAATTTGAGGAGGCATTGTTGCCGAAAACAAAGACATTATCTTATTTTTTGGCGTAAGATCTAAAATGAATTCAATGTCTTCTATAAAGCCCATATCAAGCATCGTATCTGCTTCATCAAGAACAACATACTTTACATCATCAAGTCTTATTGAACCACGCTTTAGATGATCAATTATTCTGCCAGGCGTGGCAACTACAATTTCAACACCTCTTCTTAGAGCATCAAGCTGAACTCCCATTCCTTGGCCACCATAAATAGTTGCAGTTTTAATTCCAGTATACTTTCCAAATTTTCTTATCTCGCCAGTTATCTGAACTGCAAGCTCTCGTGTAGGCGCAATGACTAGTCCTTGAATCTTTTTTCTTGGTGTGATGCCTTGAAGCATTGAGATCGAATACGCAGCTGTTTTTCCTGTACCTGTATGCGCTTGTCCAACAACATCTCTGCCTGCAAGTAAAACAGGGATAGTAGCTACCTGTATTGGAAACGCTTCGTTAAAGCCCATCTCCTTTAACCCATCAAGGATTGATTTTGTAATTCCCAATTGTTCAAACGTTGTCATTTTTTATCATT
>JAUYOQ010000285.1 GCA_030697975.1 Nitrosopumilaceae archaeon
GATGAGATGAGAGAGCTTAGAAAAACTAATCCCAGTATGGGATTAATGCTTGAGAATTCAAGTGAACGTCTTTCAGAAAAAAACATGCCGCATCACTTTGCCCCCAGTAAAAAACCAGAGGCTAGATTACATGTACTTGAAAACGCCGGAGAACTTGGGATTCCAATGACTACAGGGATTCTTGTTGGGATAGGAGAGACAGAAAATGAAATTATCGAGTCAATTTTTGCAATAAAAAAAATTCATGAGAGATTTGGCAACATTCAGGAAGTGATTTTGCAGAATTTTCAACCAAAAGATGATACAATTATGTCTGATTTCCCTCCAGTTGATGAAAATTACTTCAAGAGAATAGTTGCACTAACAAGAGTAATAATGCCTGATATGAACATCCAAATTCCTCCAAATCTCTCACCAATGTCTTATCAAAGTTTTCTTTCCGTTGGCATAAATGATTGGGGTGGAATATCTCCATTAACACCTGACTATGTCAATCCAGAGTTTTTGTGGCCCAGAATACAAAATGTTGAAGAAAACTGTCAAAAGGAAGGCTTTGAGCTAAGGTCAAGATTTCCTGTTTATCCAGAATTTTTCTCATTTGTTGATTCAAAGATAAGAGATAAAATGTCAGAGATTCAAGACGGCGAAGGATTTGTGAAAAGAGAATATTGGAAATGACAGTTTCTCAGATTGATTCGCTTTTAAAAAATGCAGATCCGTTGATTTCCTCAACACTTGATAGAGCATTATCAGAAAAAGAAATCAGTGCAAAAGAGGCTGAGCGACTCTTTTACGCAGATGGCATAGATTTTCATCTTGTTGGCATGGTAGCTGATGAGCTTCGAAGAAGACGAGTTGGAAACATTGTAACGTATGTTGTCAATAGAAACATAAATTTCACAAACGTCTGCATAAAGCAATGCGGTTTTTGTGCGTTTTCAAGAGACTTTAGAGAAGAGGAAGGCTACTTTTTACCAACAGAAGAAATTGTAAGACGTGCAAAGGAGGCACATAGCTATGGCGCAACCGAAGTCTGCATTCAAGCTGGCTTGCCACCAGACATGGATGGCCAACTTTATGAAAAAATATGCAGACACATAAAAAAAGAAATTCCTGACATCCACATACATGGATTTTCTCCAGAAGAGGTACTGTATGGTGCCACAAGATCAGAAATTTCAGTCAAAGAATATCTTGCTAGATTAAAAGAAGCAGGTGTTGGAACACTTCCTGGCACTGCTGCTGAGATTTTAGATCAAGACTTGCGCAATAAAATTTCACCTGGAAGAATTTCTGTCAAGGATTGGATTGAAGTTATAAAAACAGCCCATAGACTAGGGATAAAATCAACGTCTACCATTATGTTTGGTCATTTAGAAACTCCTGAAGATAGAACAAAACACATTGCCTTATTGCGCAATATCCAAAAAGAAACAGGAGGTTTTACAGAATTTGTGCCACTTGACTTTATAGCAAATGAAGCGCCCATGTACAAGTACAAGCTGCATGAGGGAATAAGAAATGGTGCAAGTGCAAAAGATGTTCTGCTAATGCATGCTGTTGCAAGAATCATGCTAAATAATTACATAAACAACATTCAGATGTCTTGGGTAAAAGAAGGCCCGAAATTTTCTCAGATTTTGCTAAGCTGGGGAGCAAATGATTATGGTGGAACTCTAATCAACGAATCCATTTCAACATCGGCCGGTGCACAATATGGCCAGCTTCTCAAGCCAAAAGAAATCAGGCGTCTTATAAGAGAATCAGGGAAAATCCCAGCAGAAAGAAACACATCATATAAAATACTAAAAACTTTTGAGCAGGAACCACCAGAAAGCGAACTTGATTCCATAGAAGATGCAACAAGGTTTGGTTCGTATTTTGAGCTTGTCAAAATCGACAAATATAGATACAAAAATCAAAGAAAAAACTAGTTGTCATCAATTGATACAGTCCTATCTTATGCAAAAAGCATAAAAATTGACGAGTGCGAGGCCATTTTTTGCCAAAGCAGAATTACGACAATTAGAATCACAGATTCTGAGATTGCCGAAGTAAAGCAAAATTATGAGAAAAAAATTGGAGTGCGCATAATTCACCAAAAGAAGATTTGTGGTGCTGAAAGTACGATTTTAGAGAATCCTGCCACAATTGTTGATTCAGCGCTTAGATTGGCATCTTTTCAAAATCCCAAAGCCTTTTGGAAGTCACTGCCATCCCAATTAAAAAAAGTATCACTTGAAAAACTATATGATAAAAGATTGGCTGAAATTTCTGGCAACACGGCAGCAGATATTGCGCAGCAAATGATTAACTTTGCTTCCGATAAGAAAGTTACAAGCATTACAGGTTCGTTAAACATAGTATCAGAAAAGTTTGAGCTAGGAAACTCAAATGGATTACGATGTTCTGATGATGCAACGTACATTGTAGGAACGATCAATGCCGATTCCGATAGTGGCAGTATGGCAGTTTCCGGCATAGGACATGCAAGCTGCAGGACACTTGATACGTTTGATCCTAAAGCTGTTGGAGGCGATGCAAAAAACATGTGTATTGATTCAATAAATCCTCAAAAATGTGAAGCAGGAGAGTATTCTATAATTTTTGAACCATATTCTGTGGGCGAGATTTTATCGTTTGTTTTTGCATCAAATTTTAACCTAAAAACATATTCAGAAAAGCGAAGTTGCTTTTCAGGTATGCTTGACTCTAAAATAGCAGTCGATGATTTTACTGTGTTTGATGATCCACATGTCAAAGAAGGAATTGGCAGTAAAAGCTTTGATGATGAAGGCATTGCTACTCAAGTTAGACCGTTGATTGAAAAGGGAATATTCAAAAATGTTTATTCAGATTTGCTTGATGCGTTTAAAGAAGAAAAAAACTCATCTGGAAATGCAAGCAGAGAGGGTTCTCCGATGGGTCGAGATTCTCAGCCCATACCACAATCAGCACCACATACTCTGCATCTAACTGGAGGAAAAATGAGTAGAGATGAAATTATCAAAGAAACTAGACACGGTTTGCTTGTTGGGCGTCTTTGGTATACCTATGCTGTCAATCCAATCAAGGGAGATTTTTCATGCACATCTAGAAGTGGAATAAGAATTATTGAAAATGGGAAAATAAAGATGCCAGGAAGATCATTTAGAATTATACATAACTTGCCTCTGCTGTTACAAAATATTTCTGCAGTTGGAAATGACGAAAAAAATGTTTTACAGTGGGCGTCCTTGCCTTCAATTGCACCTACAATAAAGGCAGAGAGAATCAAGATCACTCCAATATAACAAAACAGAATACAGGTGTAAAAAAATCACCTGGCTAGTGTAACAAAGCTCGAGTCATCAATTAATAAAGTAAAGTACGGTACCATACCGTATAATGAAGGCAAGACTCACCTACGTTCCAATAGAAGTTGCCGATCAGTTTGAGGATTTTATAATAAAAAGAGACGAACAGGTACTAGATGCAATAAAGGCTCGGACCCGTGACTATAGCACTTTGTCTTTGCTAAAGTTACTATATCAGCTTAAAAGCACGCCTATGACATTTTCTGATCTTTATTCAAAGTCAAAGATCAGGATGAAAAGATCGTTTCTTAACTATCTGCATCTGTGCGTTGATTATAATTTTGTAAAAAAAGAACCCGTTGGACAAAATGTCATCTATTCTATTACAGATAAAGGAAGAGTCATGCTAAACTTGTTT
>JAUYOQ010000289.1 GCA_030697975.1 Nitrosopumilaceae archaeon
TTTGAAATTGATAATGCAGCAGTCGCAATGAGGGTGATTTCAGATCCTGCATCAAGGCGAATCGCAAAATATGCATTTTCTATAGCAAAGCAAAGAAACCAAAAAAAGAAAGTAACATGTGTTCACAAATCAAATGTTATGCGAAAAACTGATGGCATATTTGTAAAAGCATGCAGTGAAGTTGCAAAAAACTATCCTGATATCAAATTTGAGCAAATGTATGTTGATGCATGTGCAATGAACCTTATCAGGCAGCCTGAAGAGTTTGATGTAATTGTAACAACAAACTTGTTTGGCGACATTTTATCAGATGAGGCAGCACAGGTAGTAGGGGGTCTTGGGATGGCGCCTGCTGCAAACATTGGCGATAACTTTGCCTTGTTTGAGCCTGTACATGGTGCTGCATTTGATATTGCGGGAAAGCACATCGCAAATCCATCATCCTTTGTCTTGTCAATTAAGATGATGCTTGACTGGCTTGGTGCAAAAAACAATGACAAAAAATGCTTTGAGGTTGCAAAAAAAGTAGAATCTGCAGTTTACGATGTTGTTAAAAGTGGTTCTAAAACAAAAGACATTGGAGGAAATAAAACAACTTCAGAATTTACAGCAGAGATAATAAGAAAACTAGCGTACTAGAATTTCAAAATTATTTCCGTCTGATATCTGATGCAGGAGGATTACGCGACCAAAAATACAACATAAATCCTGCAGGAATCATAAACAAAATAGCTGCAATCAATGTTACCCAGTAAAATGTTGGGTCAAGTCCTGGAATAAACGGCCCAGGATAAACAGCATAAAACCAAACAAATGCAATAAATCCTAAAATAATTTTGTTTTTCTTTATGACTCTAAAGACTCCAAGCTTTTTCTTATCAAGAAAACACTTTTTGCATCTTGATTTGTCATCGATCATACACGAAGTACAACATATTTTCTCACAAAAGTAGCATTTGTAGTCCCCAAACTTTGAGCCGCAAAACTCACAGATTTGCATTTTATGTTTTAGGGAAGATGTGATTTACCTTTTATGGTGCAAGTCTTTCAGAGTCGCGTGGATACAACACAACTTCGCGAATATTGTCAATTTTGGTTATAGTCGCCATTAGTCTGTCAAGGCCAAGGCCCCATCCTGCATGAGGCGGCATTCCCCATTCAAATGCACGCAGGTGATCAGCAAACTTTGATGGGTCAAGGCCTTGCTCTTTTAGCCTTGATTTTATCTTCTCAGGGTTGTGAAGCCTTGTTCCTCCAGATGACAGCTCAAGATATCCATATTGCAAATCAAATGATTTTGAAAGAGTAGGGTCGTCGTCTTTTTCATGAATATAAAATGGCTTTAGCTTTAGCGGCCAATCAACTATAAAGTAAAAACCAGAACGATATTTTCCCAAAATTCTTAGATGTGCGTCCTGCAAGTCGTCACCAAAATTCAACTTTACATCATGCTTTTGCAGCAATTCTAGCGCTTGCGCATATGTGATACACTCAAAGGGTGAGCTTGGAGCATCGATTTTAATTTCAAGCTCTTCTTGTTCTTTTTTGCAATTAGCTGATACATCATTGTAAACATTGACTATGAGTGACTCTAAAATATTCATCACATCTGTATAGTCCATAAACGCAGCTTCGATATCGACACTTGTAAACTCGCTTAGGTGTCTTACTGTGTGAGACTTTTCTGCGCGGTAAAATGTTGAAATCTCAAAAACACGTTCTAATCCAATTGTCATCTGTTCTTTGTAAAGTTGTGGGCTTTGTGCAAGATATGCTTGCTTTCCAAAATAATCAAGTGAAAATAAATTTGCGCCACCTTCACTTGCACTTCCAATGATTTTTGGTGTTGTAATTTCAATGAATTTTTTTCCGGCTAATGATTTTCTAATTGATGCTAGAGCGTGGTGACGAATCTTAAAAATTGCCGCAGTCTTTTGGTTTCGCAAATCAAGTGCACGTGCATTCAGCCTGTTGTCTATGTTGCTCTCCAGTCTTCCAATTGGATCAATTGGAAGAGGATGAATTGCCTTTGCAAGGAGTTCAATGCTTTGTGCATTTATCTCAAAAACAAAATCCTTTGCCTTTGTCTCCTGAACTTTTCCCTTTATTCTAACTACGCATTGTCTTGCTAATTCCTCAAGATACTTTTGAGCTTCTTCTTTTACTATTACCTGAGCAATTCCTGTAACATCACGAACTGTCAAAAAAGTCATCTTGCCAAGCTTGCGCATATCCTCAATCCAACCACAACAGATTACCTCTTGGCCAATCATGCTTGGCTTGAGGTCCTCTATATCGTGTGTTTTATTAAACTGCAGAAAATCACTTCCGCGCTTTTTCAAACTCAACTACGAGTTCCTGTTTTCTTAGATTCTTTACTATTTCGATTGCCTTTTCAAGATTTATTGGAAATTTTGGGGTCCATTTTCCAGCAATTACTGCCTTTATCTTTTGATTTCCCTCATTTGCCCAAACTGCATTTATTGACAAGATTCTTGTTGGAAAAAACAAGTCTTCGATAAAGCGCTTGTCGTTTGCCTTTGTCTCAATTAGCCATATTTTGCCTGGAAATTGGCTTTGAATTAGCCGATAAAGTGTCCTGCTCTGCCTGATTACCATAATGTCGTCTTCTTTGAGGTAAAGCAGGTAATTTCCATCAATTACCTTGCAGGAAGAAAGGCTAAATTTGTCAATTTTTTTATTTTTTTTCCCAAGCTGTGCAATCTTGATCGCAGCATCTACATCAAATGATGTAATGGCTCCTGATTCTAGCTTTGACTCACATTTTGGACACAAAACAGCATTTTTTGCATCAAAAATACAAATTGGCGCTTGCAAAGTAAATCGAATTTTGACTTCAGTAAAGTTGCATATATCCCTTCTTGCAAAAATAAAATCTACTAGTAGGATCAAAGAATATCTGTTGTCATTTATCAAAGTAGAAAACCTGTCAGCAAAATACAACACATCAAAGGGATCAGTTCATGCGCTAGACGATGTGAGTTTTTTTCTTGAGGGCGGTGAATCTGTTGGGATCGCAGGAGAAAGTGCATGTGGGAAAACAACACTTGGACTATCCATGATCAGAATGATTCCAGGTGGCAAAATCGTATCAGGCAATATACTATTTGAGGAAAAATCACTTCTTGATCTAACAGAATCAGAATTTGACAAAAACTATCGGTGGAAAAAGATCGCAATGGTATTTCAAGGTGCAATGAACTCACTTGACCCTGTTTTTACAATAAAAGAGCAGTTTGTCGAAATTCTAAGGCAGCACAACTACAAGGGCAATTTTGATAAATTAATCTCAGACGCAGTCGCCTCTGTCGGCCTTGATGAGTCTGTTTTAAAAAAATATCCTCATGAGCTGAGCGGTGGAATGAAGCAACGCATTGTTATTGCAATGGCACTACTTCTAAAGCCAAAATTTGTAATAGCTGATGAGCCAACAACAGCCCTTGATGTTCTTGTTCAGGCACAAATTATCAATCTATTAAAAAAACTCAAAAAATCAGGCATGTCAATTATGCTGATATCTCATGATCTTGCGATCATATCTGAGGTTGCAGAAAAAATCGGCATAATGTATGCAGGGCAGCTAGTAGAGTTTGGAAAATCAGACGACATATTCAAAAACCCAAAACATCCATACACGCAAGGCCTTTTAGAGTCAATTCCTACGCTACGGGAGAACAAAAAGCCAAAATTCATCAAGGGCGTCCCACCAAATCTTGCAGAACCTCAATCAGGATGCAGGTTCATAGAAAGATGTCCTTTAGCTATGGAAAAATGCAAAAAAGAACCACCAAAACTCAAAACCGATTCTGGATATGTGATGTGCTGGCTCTATGAATAGCGCTTTACTATAG
>JAUYOQ010000295.1 GCA_030697975.1 Nitrosopumilaceae archaeon
GTTGAAAATTGATGACTATGTTACGGCTGGAAAAATAGCTGCAGAGGTTCGTGAAAACGCAAGAAAAAAAAATTGGGTTGGAACATCGCTTTTTGAAATTTGTAGTGACGTTGAAAGCGAGATTACAAAGCGCGGTGGCAGATGTGCGTTTCCTGTTAATGCAAGCTTAAATGAAATTGCTGCACACTATACCGCAGAACCAAACGATCAGAAGATTATCTCAGATACAGACTTGGTAAAAATAGATCTTGGTGTCCAAATAAATGGCTACATAGCAGATACAGCCGTTACTGTTTGCTATGATCCTCAATACGATACTCTAGTACAAGCCGCAGAGGATGCACTCAAAAGTGCAATGTCAATGATCAAGATAGGCGTCAAAGCAAGCGATGTTGGAAGAACAATAGAAAAGACAGTAAAACAGTTTGGCTGCAAGCCAATCATAAATCTAAGTGGTCATTCGCTTGGCCAATATACAATTCATGCTGGAAAATCAATCCCAAATGTATGGTCGATTGGTTCTTTTTCTTTATCTGATAGCGAAGCTTACGCTTGTGAACCCTTTGTGACTACAGACAAGGGACTAGGTTTTGTAAGAAATGACAAGACAAAAAACATTTTTGCCCTAGTTTCTAGAAAAAAAACCAAAAACGATGAGGCAGACAAGCTTGCTGAATACATTTGGACAAATTTCAATATGCTTCCCTTTGCGTTGCGCTGGATTGTAAAGGATTGGAGTGAGCAAAAGGCAAGAGAATTACTTGATGTGTTAATCAAAAGAAAAGTTGTGCATGCATATCCCGTACTGGTTGAAGCAAGTGGACAGAGAGTAGCACAGGCAGAGCATACCTTTATTCCAACAGAAAGCGGAGCAACTATTACTACGCTTTTATAGTCTCTGCAAAAATTTTTTCGATTAGAATTTTTCCTTTACAAGCCTGACATTCGCTTGTTTCCTTGAAAAGAAAATCACCTGTTTTGAATTTTCGTTTAGTCATGTTATTACATAACATACACTTTTCAACTGTGTAGGTTATTTTTTCTTCTTTTTTTGAAAACATTATTGTGAAACTCCCAGTGTATTTCCTACTCCTACAACAAGTATTGACTGCCCCGGTTTTGTGTGTTCAGCAATCATCTCGTAAAGTTGAGATCTTGTTTCATCTGCCTTGTCTGCAATTTCTTTTGTCATGGTGGCGACTGCCTCCTTTATTGATTGTTTTATTACAATTGCAAAAATCGGAATGTTGTTTTTTGTTGCGATTTCTTCAATTTGAAATCTGTCTATTCCGATTCCACCAATTGCGGCACCAAAACCTTGAGCAACTGTAGCAGAATCTTCACCTTCTAGCTTTACTGCAGCATCAATCATGATGATTGCATCTGGCTTGTATTGTGACACAATATGCTCAACGCCGTCGCCTGGTCTTCCAACAGTAGCCAAGGGCCCCTCTGCCTTTAGCAAATATAATTTTCTTCCCTCATGTTCTGTTTGGCTCCAAACTGTTTCAAAAGCAACTTTTTGCTTTTCTGTTCCAAGCATCATTTTCCCAACAACCATTGGGCCTATTCCATCACCAATCGGCTGACCGTATTTTAATGCAGGAATTGCTTCTTTTAGCGCATCTGCCTCTTCCATAAGGAATGGCAATATCATCTGAAGTGGCGAAATTAGTGGATAGTTGTTTTGTTTTTTTGCGGTAAGAAATAGATGGTTTACGATTTTGTATAGAAGCTGAAGTGTTGTAGCAACCTCAAGTAAGTTTTGTACTTTGGTTATCTCCAATGCATCAATGTCAGAAAAGATTGCCTTTACTTGCGACCTAGTATATTCCTCACGTGAGCGCATGATGTGTCTTACCTTTGGTATGATTCCGTTTGGATCCAAATCCACAGGCATTATTGTAAAATAACTTATGAAGCGATCTAGCTTTTCAGTTGGATCAGCTTTTGGTTTTAGCTCTTTTTTGATATAATCGATTAGCTCCTTTCTTGATTCCTCTTTTAGTTGTTTTAGTTTTTCAATGTTTTTTTTGATGTCACCTGATGTTATCTGTAATTGTATTCTTTGGCCATAAAACATGAAAATAACAATAGGTACAATCCAAATCAGCCACAATATTGGATTTGTGTCATCACCTAGACCAAAAATTTGATCAACATCAAAATTTGCAAAATCCATTAGTCAAACCGTTGGAATTTCTAAATTAAATCATTCGTTATTGCCTAGCTTGCAAGTATGGTTTGTCACGAACAAATGTAGACCAAGTGTAGAATATCAAAAAATTGTACTGCATAGTAAATATTTAGTGAGTGATTTTGTTATAGTCGACGGAAACCAGCTGGAGAATATGCCTCAAACTAAACCTGTTGTAAGCATTGTGAATGTAGTAGCCTCTGCATCTGTTGACCAGAGAATGGACCTAAATGAAATTACGCGTACATTTCCTGATGTTGAATATCATCCAGATCAATTTCCAGGCCTTGTCTTTAGATTAAAGAGCCCAAAAACTGCGACGCTGATTTTTTCTTCAGGCAAGATGGTTTGTACTGGTGCAAAATCAGAAGAGATATCAAGAAAGGCAGTGCAGACAGTTGTTCAGAGATTAAGAAAGGGCGGAATTAAGATAAAAAAAGATGCAGTTGTAGAAATACAAAACATTGTGGCGTCGATTAATCTTGGTGGAAAAATCCAACTTGAGCAAGCAGCAAGGACTTTGCCAAGAAGCATGTATGAGCCTGAGCAATTCCCTGGACTAATACACAGAATGCTTGATCCAAAAACAGTAATTTTGTTGTTTTCATCAGGAAAGCTAGTTTGTACTGGTGCAAAAAAGGAGCCAGATGTTTATAGATCTGTTAATAATCTTCATGCGCTTTTAGAAGAAAAAAATTTGATGATTTACGAGTAAGATTATTTTATTTTTGTTCCAAGCGGCACATCATCAGTAACTGTAAGCCAAAATGGCTTGTCATTTACATCTGCTGCAAGAAGCATTGTGTTTGATTCAATGCCTGCGATTTTTTTCGCTTCAAGATTAACAATGGCTACAACAGTTTTTCCTATGAGATCTTCTGGCTGATAAAATTCCGCACCGCCAATTATTAGATCACGTTTTTCTGAGCCAAGATCAATTACCCCTTTTACTATCTTTGTTTTGCCTGAAATTTTTTCTATGGATATAATTTTGGCTATTCGAATATCCAATTTTGCAAAGTCATCATATGTTATTGACATAAAAACACTTTATTTTTCCATTTAAAATTAATTTCGCAAGAAACAACTACTAGGACAGATTCATTTTTGAAATATTGTTTCTTATTTCTTGTGCATAATTTTCAGTAATTTGATGTATTTCATCAAAAATGCCTGGTTCTAGATTTATGCCGTAAAGTGTAGTCACAATTCCTACCAAATATCCATTTAAAAAACCAATTATCTCCCCATATAGAAAATCAGCGTAATTTTGATAGTTTAAAGTTGTTTTATCAAATGGTTTTTCCGTGACGTTTTTAAGAATTATTGGCAGTATTTCTGAAATTTTTTTTGATATTGTTATTCGAAGATATTCATCCAAGAGCATGTGTTAAATTTGCATAAGTAAATATTTTAGCATCAAAAAATTGTCTATATGACAATAATTCAGTCATCAATACGTATCAATGCTTCTATTGATAAAGTGTGGAATGTCGTTTCTGATTTAGATAATGAGCCAAAGTTTTGGAAAGGAACAAAAGAAATCAAAAATATCTCAAGGGAGGAAAATAAAATAACACGGGAGATAACAATTGCGTTTAAGGATTCAAAATGCATGCAGGAAGTAACTTTGGAGCCAAAACAAAAGATTCAGGCTACATTCACTAAAGGAATCATAGATGGAACAAAAACAATAGAGCTAATTCCAATAGAAGATACAACTGAAGTCGAAGTAACATGGGACATAAAACTATCAGGACTGATTGGGATGTTTACTGGTATGGTAAAAAAACACATCAAAAATGGAACAGACCAGGCTCTTAAAAGTATAAAACAAGAAGTGGAACGATAGTTTTTGAGCATAATTTTTGATATTTTCAACTACATATTTGTAGCAATTTTTGTTGGCGTCTCACTTACCTGGATTTTTTTTATTCGCTCCATGTTACTTACTTTTAGAGATACGCCATATCTAGATAGATTCGAAAAAAGGCAGCATGAAAATCCAATGGTATCAGTAATTGTACCTGCAAGAAATGAAGAAAAATTCATTGCAAAATGTCTTGATTCGCTTTTGGATCAAGACTATGAAAATTACGAGATAATTGCAATCGATGACTCATCTGATGATGCAACAGCCGACATAATCAAGCAATATGCGCAGAAAAGTTCCAAGATTGTGTATGTATCTGCAAGAAAAAAGCCAGATGGGTGGATTGGAAAAAACTGGGCTTGTGTGGAAGGATACAAAAAAGCAACAGGTCAGTTGTTACTTTTTACTGATTCAGATACAAAACATTCACAAAATGTACTGTCTCTTGCAGTATCGCATCTTTTGTCTTTGAATCTTGACGCGCTGACTGTGATCCCAAAAATGTTATGTCTTGATAGATGGACAAAAATTACGCTTCCGGCGATTTCGACGTTTTTGCACACTAGGTTTTCTGCTTTGCGTGTAAATGATCCTACAAAAAAAACAGGCTATTTTTTTGGCAGCTTTTATTTAATTAAAAACGAGACTTACAGATCTGTTGGAACTCATGAAGGAGTAAAATCTGAGCTCATCGAAGATGGGGCCTTGGGAAAAAAGGTAAAAGAGGCAGGATTTAGGATGCGAATGGCAAGAGGCGAGCATCTTGTCGAGGCAGTTTGGGCAAGAGACTTTGATACTCTCTGGAATGCATTAAAACGTCTCATAATACCACTTTATCTACAAACACAAGGCATTGCAGTTGGAATATTTTTTGCAATCTTGTTTTTGCTTTTTATGCCGTTTCCATTTTTGATTTATTCTGCAATATTTTTTAGTTCATCCACGTCTTTGTCGCTTTTGTTTTCGGTTTCTTTTCTTGCAACTATTCTAATTTATGTTGCAGCGTTGGTTGAAACAAAAGGTTTGCAGATTAAACAAAAATATGCATTGCTTTGGCCGGTTGGTAGTTTTATTGTAGTTTGTGGTTTTTTGAGCGGCATATTACAGGCAAAGAGTAAAAGCGCAGTTTCATGGCGTGGCAGAGAATATGCTATGAAAGATCAAATCCAAGATTCGATTAGTGTGTAGTAAGAACGAACCGACCATATATGGCCGGTCAACCTCAACCTTTTTGTAAGATTTGTCTGTCTGACATTCGATGATGTCAGAAAATTTAGTACAACCTTTTTCTTCCTATCTTAATTCAATATACATACAATCAAGTAGTAAAAATACTTTATTCTCATACCGAAGTGGGCTTAAACATTTTACAAAATTTGTTGACACACAATATCATTGGACAATACTGGATGCCATTGCTCATCTAAAAGAAGGCAAGGAAGACCTATACAAGCTGCTAAATGAGTTTGTCATTTACCTGGTAAACCAGAAACTAAAACCAAGGTCGATAAAGCTTTTTGTCGGTGTTGTGAAGGGCTTTCTAAGACATTCAGGGATAAGGATCTATGATGAAGACTTTAGGCAGATAGTAAAACTACCAAAGGTTAGAAGATATAGAGAAGAACCACTGACAAAGGAAATCATAGTTAGGCTTTTGCGTAATATCCCACTAAGGTTTCAAGCTGCCGTTTT
>JAUYOQ010000304.1 GCA_030697975.1 Nitrosopumilaceae archaeon
TGGGGTGCAAGCTCAGAGCCAAATGTTGCAGTAGCAATTAGGCATCCACCTTCATTGCTAGAAACACTAGCTGCTTCCATGCTTTGTGGAATCATTCTAAATATTGTACCTTCTGAAAGCGATACAATATACAACAAACCATCAGGTCCAATTTCAAGATCAGTAATACAACCAAAACCTGTTCCAAAAATTATCTCATCCAAAGATTCGCCTATGTTTACTACCTTATCTTGCAACTCTGTATTTGTAAAAACAAATTCGCTTCTATCTGAATTTAGATCAAACTTGTAAAGATTGCCGTAAATACAATCACCAACAAAAACACTATCTTTGAATTTTGCAAGCGGCTCTGAATTTGCAAATGTTATTGCAGTTGGCGCAACAGGTGTTTGCCAGCTAAATTCAGGATCACTGTACACATATCCTTCATAGCCTGGCAACAAGGAAATATCATCTTGTGTTGCAGGGCCCATAATCACTTCCCAGCCGCTGTTAAAGTTTGGCAGCACTAGGTTTACCTCATCAAAATCGTCATCACCGTTTTCTGTGTCCCAAAGATTACCAGTTATAGGATCTACTGCAAGGCCAAAGCTGTTTCGTATTCCCATTGCATAGTATGGTTCCTCTTTATCAACTCGCATGATTACGCTTGTATCATCTGGTTCACCTGTTTTGTGGTTTTGTAGCTTGCCATATCTTCCAGCATCACCTAAAATCAAGTACACGGAATCATCTAAGGAAGTAACCATTGCACCACCGTTATGATAAGGTCTTGTTTGTGGAAGATCCTTTATGAGAACTGGATTGACAAGCTCATTTCCATCCCATTCATACTTGTAAATTCTTTTTGCAATCGGTTCTCCACCATCACTTGTTGATTCTGTAAAGTAAAGATAAACTGTAGAACCAACAGTGGTTATGCCGAGCATTCCTTGCTCGAATACATTTGTTACACTTACATCAAGCACAGATTTTGCAATATGACCATCACGTATGAGACTAACCTTTCCGTCATGTTTTTGTAAAACTAAAATGTCGTTTCCAACAAAAGCCATAGTAGTTGGACTGCTTTCTATTCCAGTAACAAATCGTTCTACTACAAAATCTTGATCTTTTATAATAGGTACAGAGCCAGTAGGTTCACCAAATACAGTAGGTGTAAAGAGCAAGAGAGAACACCAAAGTAATAAAATTATTTTCTGCATCCAACTATGCAGTGATGTTTTTCTTTTTAACGATTATGATTTACTAACCATTATTGGCTAATTGATTTGGCTTTTCTGCAAATAGCTAAATAGTTTAAACAATCCTAGTCTAATTGAAATTAGTAATATCATTAACTAATGTCTGAAAATCTCCCACAACGAGAATGTGTACATGATGATCCAAAAACTATCAAAATACAATTTTCAAATGAGGCAGAGTATTATCTGTGTGAAAGTTGTGCAAAACTAGACATCTTTTGTGCCTAGATTAGTTTTTGAATCACTTTTATTTTTGAAATTTTATTAGAGTTGAAAACGGCTACTTTTTGGAAATGGCATGCTTGTAATCGTAGACAAAATCAATGATGCACAAATAATGTAGTAAAGATACAAATCTTATAAAATTTATTGAAATATTAAA
>JAUYOQ010000205.1 GCA_030697975.1 Nitrosopumilaceae archaeon
TCATTAATTTTTTTAAGAAGCTCATTGACTTCCATATTCTCAAACTTTGTGCCTTTTACTGCAGCATTAAGCTTGTCAATATACGCCTGAGGATGTTTAGTGTGGTGTATGCTCATAGTTTTCTCGTCTATGTACGGCTCTAAAGCATTGTATGCATATGGTAGATTTGATAATGTGTGCATTTTAATCCCTCCGTTTTGTGATAATTGTTAATTTAGAAGAATCTGGCTGTTTTTATAGTTTTTTGTTTTTGTGATGTGTGCAACACCGTACCAAAACCGTACGTGATTAGCGAAAAAAGGAAATAGTACTTCATTTTTGATTTCTGTTATGGTATGTGAAGATTGTAAGCCGGAGTTTGATAAACTAATCAAGCGTATAGAGAATCTTGAAAGAAAACTAACAGCATACGAAAATGCCAATACTCCAAGTAGCAGAATAAGATTCCCTCCAAGAATAACAAATCTTGATAAAAAGAAGCCCGGACAAAAAGAAGGGCATGAAGGCATAACGAGAGCAATTCCACTTCCAACAATGAGCATTGAGCTCATTGAGGAAAAATGCCCACACTGTAAAGTAAATCTTGGCAAGCCATTTAGAACTGTTTCAAAAATCATAGAAGAAATACCTGAGCCACAGCCACTTGCAATAACCGAATATAAGATAAACCATTATAGATGCAATAAATGCAAAAGAGAAGTCGTTGCTGAATCTCCCATTCCAAAAGAAAGCAGATTTGGCGCCAATGTATTAGCACATACAGCTCTTTTGAAGTTTGATGACAGATTGCCATTAAAGAAAGTCTGCTCTGCCTTGGAAAGGCAGTTTAATCTTAATGTGAGTTCTGCTACTGTACTTGACATTACGAGGAGGGTAAGCGATAAACTACAGCGAGAATATAAATCAATAAAGACTTCATTGCGCAAATCTAAGTCTATAAATATAGATGAGACGGGAATAAGAGTTGGAGGTTTAAATTTTCATTTGTGGGCGTTCACAAATAAAAAATCTACTTTGTATGTCATCAGAAAAAGCAGAGGCAAAGGTGTTATTGAAGAGGTCTTGGGAAAAAAGTATAAGGGAGTAATAGGCTCTGATGGATGGACAAGCTATTCTTCATACACAAACAAAATACAAAGATGCTGGGCGCATCTTTTAAGAGAAGCAAAGTATCTGGCAAATGAGCATGATTCTGCTAAATCGCTTTATAGCGGATTAAAAAGAATTTATGACAAAGCAACAAGCGAAAAGCCGCCATCTAAAGA
>JAUYOQ010000206.1 GCA_030697975.1 Nitrosopumilaceae archaeon
GAGAAGCCAACATCTGAAACTGCCGTAAGGTTAGATCGCTTGGGTACGGTGCCCGCTTCTGTTTTTGAGTGTGCATATGGACATAAGTTAATGCTTCTGTCCATATATTAGCTCAAAAGAGGGTGTTTTGTAATGGTCTCATATTCTCTTTTTCCAACCATTCTGCTTTGATCGGCCGGTATTGAAAGTGCAAGAACACCGCCTCTGCCATTTCTTCGGCTTTCAATGCCCAGTTCATGTCTTGTTCGTGTATCACACTTTCACCAAGTTTATAGTATTGAAAGCCACCGCCATTTTTCCATTTCACCGCCTCACTAACACCAGATTGATCTTTTCCGGCAACAATTTTTTGTAGGCGTGGAATGATAAGATTATCTGCTTGATGTCCCATTTCAGCCATTATCCATCGGCGTTTCATTTTGTGAGCAACAGCTCCTGTGGTGCCAGAGCCAGCAAAAGAATCAAAAACTAAATCATTTTCGTCTGTTGATAGTTCAATAACTCGCTTTATAAGTGCCTCGGGCTTTTTGCCATTCAAGAAAGTTACGCCCCCTTCTGGGCCAATACCGAGATAGGAAATGTCGTTCCAAATATTGGTTAGTATTCTTGAGGGTGTTTCTTTACCGTTTATATTTCGGATTTTACTTTTATAGAAAGCAAGTGTTCTGCCGTTATAAGTAAAAATTGGTTCGCTATCTTTTCTTTTAAATTCAAAAACTCTATTACGTCTTTTCTTGGACTTTTCAATAACTTCTTGGATTCCTGCTGAGGGTTTTTGTAATGTATTAAGACTCACGATTTTCTCAGCATTTTTTAGGGCAAATTCTGCTTTCAGTTGCGTTCTGATTTCCTTCCAATTTTGTCCCCATTTTTCCTTTGCTTCTCTCCAGTTTTTAATTTTACTTTGTTTATAAATAACTTGATCAAGAGTTACTATTTTCCACTTTTCATGAGACTCGTTGGGGTTTTCAATATAATATCCATAATCATCAGAATAATTATCTTCAACATATACCACTCTGCCGTCAAACTTGTTTTTTTCTTTTGCATAAATCAATAAATACTCCACAACATTTACTGGACATAGATTGATTGCTCGATAACTAGCAGTTGTGGCGCTCTCTATTGTTACAATTTGAAGAAAGTTTTTTCTTCCAAAAACTTCATCTACTGACCTTCCACACTTAACTTAACGACCCCTTCGTGGGATACTGAAGGCATATGAAAACATCTCATATCTCTTCAGAATCCCGTGAAGCAAAGGAACAACGGCGATTCAAGGCGGCAGAACTGTTCAAAAAAGGCATC
>JAUYOQ010000309.1 GCA_030697975.1 Nitrosopumilaceae archaeon
AAAAGAAATGCTTGATTTTTATCCTGATTATAGAGGCGTCAAAATTTTTGGTTCATCATATTGTGCCAAAGATTTGGGCTTTGTGTTGCTTGCAGAAATTGACGAGTCAGAAACCATAGAGCCTATACTAATTCTTCAGGATAGGATCTTTCTGACAGGATTGGTAATCACAATAGTAATGGGCGTGATTACCTTTTTCCTATCAAAATCGATCTCATATCCACTGGTAAAACTGCAAAAGGCAGCACAGGAAATTGCAAAAGGAAACTTTGGTGTTAGAACCAACATAAAAACAAGCGATGAGATAGGCCAGCTTTCAGCTTCGTTTGACTCTATGGCAAAAAGACTACAAGAAGCTGCCATGGCAATTAACCTTAGAGAAGAAATAATCAAAGAACAAGAAGACATGCTTTTACAATTTTCAAAACATAATGAAGACTGTTGCGTGTGCATGATTGATATCATCCAGTCTACAATGCTTGCTTCTGAATTAGATGAGGAAAAAACTAGGAAATTTTATGGAATCTTTATAAACTCTATAGCAGAAATTGTAAAAAAATTTAACGGAATTGTTGTCAAAAATATAGGAGATGCCATCTTGTTTTATTTTGCAGAAATCAAGCCATCAGATTCCAAATCATTTCTAAATGCAATAGAATGTTGTTTGAAAATATGTGATTCAAATGAAAAAATAAGCTCAAATCTACAAAAGGAAAATCTGCCAGCCATTGCATACAGGGTTAGCATGACTTATGGTACAGTTAGTTTGGCACAGGTTAGCACATCATCTGTAAAGGACATTTTTGGCTCTACTGTAAATAGATGTGCCAAGATTAATCGCTTTGCACTTCCAAACACTTTGGTAATTGGCAGTGATGTGTATGAAAATGTAAAATCTACAGCAAAGTATAATTTTAAAAACATGAATGTCAACCCCACAGGAACAAATCAATTATTTACAGTATACCTGGTCTCAAGAGCTTAAATCTGATATATTTAGCATCATAAAATTCTAAAAACATGAATCAAAAAGAGTATGTCGACTGGAATACAATTGAATCACTAGCTGATGTTCTTACTCGCAAGATAAAATCACTTCATTTACAATTTAACAGCATTTCTACTATAAGCAGAGGCGGGCTAGTGCCGGCGCGACTTTTAGCAGATAGACTAGGCATTAAAGTAATTCTAGTTGACAAAGATGAGATCCCACAAGATTCATTATTTGTAGATGATATATATGATACTGGCAAAACATTTGCAAAAATTCTACCAAAAGCAAAAGACTCTGATCATCTAATTTATGCT
>JAUYOQ010000207.1 GCA_030697975.1 Nitrosopumilaceae archaeon
GAAATCTTTTAACTGCAGATCTTACTATATGATCCCTACTTATATCACGAAGAATTCTTTCAAAATCATCATCATTTCTAAAAAAATCATACGCGGTTTTACTGTATGAAAAAATTTCAGCGTTTGATGGTACTGCTAACACATTATTACCATTTATCCCATACCATGTTTTATCGTGTTTTTCCCAAAGAAAGACTTGACCGCTGTTTATTGTATCATCTACGTTTATTGGAAATGTCTGTTTTAACATCTTAGAAAGTTATTGTTTCGCCCATGTGAGGAGAATAAGCATCAAGGCCAAATTTTTCATGAATTTCTGACGCAAACTTGGTACATGAATCTTCATCACCATGAACAGTTAAAACTTTAGGATTACCTTTGATATTTTTTATCAGATCAAAAAGATCATTTCTGTCAGAATGACCCGAAAATTCAAATTGTTTTACTTCAGCTGCAACTTTCATATGACGTCCACGCGTTTCTATTTTTCCAGTTTCTAAAAGTTTTCTTCCTGGAGTTCCCTCACTCTGATATGAAACTAGTGCTATGCCATTTTTGCTATCAAATGCAAGTTGCTGTAAATAATAAACTGCATTTCCACCAACTAACATTCCTGCAGGAGAAATTACCACACATGGTTCAGAAACGGCTCTTCTTCTTTCTCGTTCATTACTTACTAGAACGGCACTGTTTATCGAGTCTGCAAAAACTTTTGGATCCCTGAGATACTCTTGATATCGAAACATTATTTCATTTACCTTCAATGCCATGCCATCCATTACAACTTTATGTTTAAAGTTTCCACTTTTTAGCACACATGCAATTTCTTGTGAGCGTTCAACAGAAAATGATGGTATAAACAAAATTCCCTTTCTATCGGTAACTTCATTTGCAAAATCGATTAATCTCTGCTCTGACTCATTTCTTGGTATTTGCTCGGTTTGCGAATACGTACTTTCTGTAATCAGAACATCAATTTCACCAAAATCTAGATCTGCTTTATTTAATAATCTAGAGCCTCGTAGATTAATATCCCCCGTATAAAAAAGGCGTTTTTTTTCTGATTCAACTAGAACTGTACTGCCTCCTATTACGTGTCCAGAATCGCGAAACTCAAACGAGGAATTTCCCCTTACGACCTTTTCTTTATATCCAATTTCTTTAGAGTGCTGCATCATTTTGTTTAGCTCAGGAATATCAAAAGGATGCATGGTTTTTTCAATTTTTAGCATATCTTCGATAAGAAGATGGCTTAGCTCAAGTGTGGGGGGAGTCGCATATACATTGCAACGCCCACTCACAAATAATGAGGGCACAAATCCTGAATGATCAAGATGTGCATGAGTTATAATTACTGAATCAATTTCCTTTGGTTTTACATGTTGAGGATATTGTGGTGGATCGCCACGTCTGCCAAAAAGTACTCCATAATCCAAGAGAAAATTTGTTCCATCACAATTTACAAGAAAACCCGATCTGCCAACTTCACAAGCTGCACCAAGAACATTAATTTTCAAGCAGACAAATTTTATGGCATCTACCTTAATACCTTGTCAAATATTCAAGGATCATTCCGCCATAACCATAATCTACAAAAGCTTTAATTAGTGCTAGCTAAGATCCGATCCACATGGGAAGAAGCTTCCAAGATTGGTTGAGAACACAAGACCAGTCAGTCGTTGCTAAAGTTCGTGCAGGCGATGAGTCAAACAAACCACTTCTAAACCAGATTAATTGGATTTGGGTTGCTAATCTTATGAACAAAAGAGCTGATCTTAATCCAACATCTGCAGAACTGCTCGACTGGGTAACATCTGGTCAAATAGACGCAATGAGAAAGTAAACGTGCATAACACGTTATTCTTTTTTGTTTTTTAATAAAATTAATTTCAGTGTATTAGTCATACCTAATAATTTTAGGTTTCACTCGATCTCAATTTCCTATAACTCTGTTATGGAATTCAATCATGGTTTAAATAGCATCTGACAATGATCATGTTTAGTGAAATAAATGCCAATAGCAATTCTACCAGACGTAGATGAACAGAGATGTATAGGATGCGCACTGTGCGTAGAAATCTGTACTACTCTTGGCCCAGACGTACTTCGTGTAAAACCAGTTGAAGGCTGGAAGAGAGGTAAGGCATTTGTCTTTTATCCTGAAAGATGCATCTCAGACGGAGCATGCATTGGAGTTTGTCCAACAAAATCCATCTTCTGGATGAGACCAATGAATTATACCGCAGGTCAACCAGTACCCCTTCACAAGAACGGAGTATTCATAAAAGGCTGGGCAGAAGACGCCGGAATGTAAAAACCGGCTTTCGAATTTTTTCTTATTTTTTAATTAAGATTTTTAATTTTAATTCTACTAGGAAGCGATTTTACAAAAGATTGAATAAACTTGTCATTTTTGTTGCAATGAATTGTAACAAACTGGTTCTTTGCAAAAAAAACATTCCACGTTTTTTCAAAAATAGGAAAATCTTCTGGTCTAAATTCTGTTCTTGTCGATACATAGTGTGAAGCTGGATAAATATCTGAAATTTCAAACGGTATCACTCCAAGAAAAGGATTGCAATAACAAAATTGAACAGAAGCGTGATCAAATTTCTTTT
>JAUYOQ010000336.1 GCA_030697975.1 Nitrosopumilaceae archaeon
AATAAAGAAAAAAAAGATTAATGTGTATATTTATGAGCTAATACCTATTCCTGACACTCTTAATTGGTTAATTCAGTATAACTAAAAAAATGGAAAATAATTTCATAGCTTAGTTTTTGCAATACTTTTGTTCAAGCGAAACTTCTGAAATGACCTTTTACTCTTTAATACAAGAGTAAAAGATGATAATGAAAATTGTAATTATTTTAGAAAATTTATGATCGCATGTTATTAGGTTATTACAAAAACACATCTTCCTTATATTCTAGAAAAAACAAAGTTAACTATGCCAATACTGGAAAGTTTAGCGGTAGGATACTTGATTGGAAAGGCATCTGTCTTTTTGTACAATACTTTGTTTACTCCTGAAGAAAGAAAGCAAATACAAAATAAAGTAAAGTCACATCATTTTGAATATGGTGTTGTAGCAACTGCCGCTGGTGTTCTCACAAAATCACCTACCACAGTTGGAACTGGATTGTCTTGGATTGCTGATGATTGGAAGGACAAGGATGTAGCAGTACAGAATATGAAAAATAAGGTAAATTCTGCATTAGACATAGTACAAAAATCACTACAAAACTCAAATCATACTTCTCAATTTTATGTCAATCCTAGTTTTTCATTATAATGATAAAAAATCGTCAAATCTGGTTATCTTGTGTATATCCCCATCAATAAAGTGCTCCCGCCGGGATTTGAACCCGGGATCACTGCCTTGAGAGGGCAGTATGCTTAGCCGGACTACACCACAGGAGCTTAAGGTAAATGCCATAACTAATTCAATTTAAAGGAATGTTTTCACATTGAATTATTTGGTTAAAATAAGTAATTGATATCCTTTAAACAAAAATTCTCTAGTAATTTTTCTGTGGACATAAAAAAATTATTGGAAAATCTAGCCGGAGATTATCCTGTTGGACTTGGTGGATGCCAAGCTCAAAAAAATAATTTTTCTTGCTGTGAATACAACATTACGATTTTTGATAATACAAACGAAAATGACTTGGTAAAAGATGTTGATGGCCAGCTAGTCAAGATTCATCATGGTCTGTTGTCAGGTGCCAGCTTGGACGCACTAATACAATACGATAACATGCAAATTCTTTTTGATGAACAGTGGGAACTAAATACAGTTTTATCAAGTATTAAGGAAAAAAGAAACCAACTTTTTGATTCTTTTGCAAAAAGCTGTCTTGTTGATGCAACAATTTGCGCAACAAAGGCAAAGGATGGAATAAGAAACGATGATCCCTTTACATCATCTTGGGTAAAGTGTGCAGCATATTTTATTGCAGATGCAATAGTAGTGCATAATCTCAGGCGGCCCAGTCCAGCACACATGCTTGAAGACATACGACGATTTGAAAAAAACAGATTCAACGAAAACTTTAAAATCGTAAATGAATGCATTGGAATAGAAAGAGCAACTTCTTCACTTCTTTTGCGAATGTTAAAATCAACAATAGGTTTTTCAGATATTGTTGAAACAAACAACCACTCAAAAATAATCCAAAAAAAATATGATTATTTTATTGAAAACTCGCTTTTCTCTGATTGCTATTTCTATCTAGGTTATATCAACAAAAACAACCTAATCAAAATCAAGCAAAGTCTTCACAGAAGACCTGAGCTTATTCATGTGCTAAAGGTGGCTTTTGACGTCGAAAGTGATATGGGAAAAATTGAAGCACAGACTAGCACCCTACATAATGCCGCAAACCAAATGCTGACTATATTAAACGCGTAATTTTGGCAGTATTTGAAAACTTTTAAAACCCCGGATGAGATCCACCAAGACATGGTAGATCAAGCATGTGGATGCGAAGCCGATAGTGGCGATCCCGATTATGCATGTGATTGCGCTATGCAAAGTCATTGTATTTGCAGTCAAGATTGTAAATGCAAAACAGATGTATGCAAAGAAGCAGTCCGTGGACTACGTTAGAAAACTTTTCACTCTTTCTTTTTTGTAAAATCTAAAATGCTACTTTTCTTCTTCTAGTCCCCAAGACTTTACAAGTTCTTTTTGAAAAATATCTGCCTGTTTTCCATTTAACGCGTCTCCACAGTTTTTGTGTGTTGGAACAATAGCCATTCCATCTAGCTTGAACTCTACCTCATAGAGGTGAACCTTGGAGCAGTCGCACATATTCTAGCAATTTTCCTTGCTGCCTCTATATTTGCTTATTTGAAACCTTTAACTTAGGGAAACTCATAAATTAATTTTACTTGAAGTCATCTCCTCTCGTTGTAGCTTTTTTTGTTGTTCTGATATTAGGATCTGGTTTAGGTAATGCACTTGCACAGTTGCAGGCCGGTGGAGTAAACAAGCCAGGTGATTGGTATGTTGGTGAAGGATTAAAAGTTGGAGATTATTTTAGCTACAAACTATGTCATGTCTACTATAAGGAATGCTCAGAATTTGAAATCGATTTTTGGATATCTGGGGAAAAAAAGACTGGAACTGAAGAAAAGTGGGTTGCTCAGACTGTAGTTTATGATGGAAATAAAATTGTTAAAGGTGAAATGGAACTTGGTAAAGTTGCACCAGAACCATCTGGTGGTAGCGAGGAATTATCAGTATATCGAGGTGCCTTCAAGTCATCAATAGTATGGTTATCTGCATATGCCACAAACAGTCCTGGCGATGCATCTAAAGGGCCAAAAAAGTTTTCGGCTCCATCATGGGGTAAAATTGGTAACATTGGAGGAGAACAGGTAATTCCAACTGCAATAGACTCTATCAAGGTTCCAGCAGGAACATATGACTCTGTAGTAATAGGTTGGAAGACAGGAGGCTATGAAAGCAAGATATGGATTGTTGATGAGTTTCCATTTCCAGTTAAGGCAAGTACTTGGACACAGGTCTCAGAGGGAATACCTCCACAAGAGTATAGATTCGAACTTTTAGACTATAAACAAAATGTCAAGACTGATCCTTTTTCTGGAATTGTGTCAACTCCAGACAAACCAACAGCCTTAGG
>JAUYOQ010000341.1 GCA_030697975.1 Nitrosopumilaceae archaeon
AAAACAAAAAATTGAATCAAAAAAGAAAATCATTGTTTGATAATTTATTTAAAAAATACGGCGAACAAGAAACAATAGTAGTAAATCAACTATTTACAGAATAAAGCGGTGTCTTACCAATCATTCCTAGTTTTAGATTTATTACAGTAATCTCGGCCATTTTTTTCCTTGTTTCAGCTGTTGAGCTTCCAATGTGAGGGGATAAAACTACATTTTGCATTTTTGTTAATGGATTATTCAAACCAATGGGTTCATTTCTAAAAACATCAAGTGCAGCTCCTGCAATTATTTTCTTTTTTAGCGCGTAAATCAAATCATTTTCTTTAATTATTTTTCCGCGCGCTGTATTGATAATAAAAGAAGTTTTTTTCATTTTCTTAAATAATTTCATATTAACTAATTCATGTGTTTCTTTTGTATATGGAACATGAATTGAGACAATATCGCTTTTTTTAAACAACTGATCAAATGTAACATATTTTACGCCTAGAGATTTTTCAGTGTTTTTTGATAACGTGTGCCTGTTGTGATAAATTATATTCATTCCAAACGCTTTGGCACGTTTTGCTACAGCTGCACCTATTCTACCAAAACCCAAAATCCCAAGTATTTTTCCAGATATATCAGTACCAACATAGTCATATGCACCGTAAATCTGCGTCCATCTTCCCCTTCGAATTGTTTTGTCTCCTTCAGTTACTCGACGCAATAAATCAAGAATCAATGCAAAGGTAAGGTCTGCAGTAGCATCAGTTAACACCTCAGGTGTATACCCAATACTGATACCTTGTTTTTTTGCGTACTTTACATCTATATGATCATAACCAACACTGTAAGTGCTTATTGTCTTGAGCTTCTTTGCAGCAGATAGTACATCTTTATCGATATTATCATAGGGAAAGCAAATCAATCCATCCTTGTTTCTGATTTTTTTAAGCAAAGTTTTTTTTGGCATTGGAATTTTTCCTTGATGGATCTCAATATCATAGTATTTTTTCAAATCCATGAGTGCAAAGTCATGCAATTTACGGGTAAGCAAAACTTTTTTTTTCATAATACAGCACTAAATTTTGGAATCTGTTCCTTAAACCATTTATAATATTTTGTTATATGACAAGTAATGGGTTCAAAACACATCTCAGATGAGGAATTTGCCATCTGTGTAGAATGTGGAAACTCAATTGAAAAGTGTGTATGTGTATGTCCATACTGTGGCGAACGAGACAAATGTGAATGTGCATTATTTGATGCAGCTACAGGCGGTTAGATTTTTCTAAAACCACATTATTAATATCCAGTAATAGACGACAATTCATGTGGTAAATGTTGACATTAGTTGGCAGATCGGTGGCCCACAAGGTAGTGGAGTAGAAACAGCAGCAAACATTTTTTCACATGTATGTGCAAGAGCAGGTTACCAAGTTTTTGGAAAAAGAGAATTTTATTCAAACATAAAAGGTGAACACAGCTATTTTACAGTTAGAGTATCTGACAAGAAAATCCGTTCTAATGTTAACGATGTAACCATAATGGTTGCATTTGATGCAGAGACAATTTTTAGGCACGCAGATGAGATAGTTTCTGGTGGCGCAATCATTTATGATTCAGATATGGAAAATATTGAAACAAAAGACGTTCATACTCTAGACCCATATTTCAAATCACGACTTCACAAGTACCTTGATACCAAAAAGAAAAGCTATACAGTTTCCGGACTTTTAGATTCGGTAAAAGAAAACGGTGTAAATCTGTACCCCGTATCATTTCGAGGAATACTTGAGGGTCTAGCCCAAGATGCCAACAATCCAAAACTAAAAGGCATGATTAGAATGTTTAACGTATTAGGCGTTTCACTTTCTCTTGGGCTATTGCACATGTCATCAAAACAGCTCTTTGAATCAATTCAATTGATTTTTGGAAAAAAACAAACAATTGCGGAAATCAATAAGCAATTGGCAAATTACGCATACAACTATGCAACCGCAAAATTTCCTAACTTCAAATGTTCGCTTGCTGAAATCGCAAAACAATCTGATACTATACTGACACAGGGTCACCAGGGAACTGCATTGGGAAAAATGGTGTGTGGGTGCAGATTTCAAGCCTACTATCCAATCACGCCAGCATCAGACGAAAGCGTGTTTTTAGAGTCACATGACATTTTAGAAATAAATGAAGACAGACCTGGCTCTACGGTTGTCATACAAACCGAAGATGAAATTTCAGCTATTGGCATGGCTATAGGCAGTGCATTAACTGGCACTCGTTCATCTACAAGCACATCGGGACCTGGATTTTCTTTGATGGCTGAAGCCTTGGGGTGGGCTGGAATAAACGAGGTGCCAATAGTAATAACACTATATCAAAGAAGTGGTCCATCTACTGGCCTTCCTACTAGACATGGTCAAGAAGATCTCATGTTTGCAGTCCATGCAGGACATGGAGAATTTCCAAAAATTGTTTATGCGTCAGGAGACATTGAGGAAAGTTTCTATGACACAGGCAAGTGTTTCAACTTTTCAGACGTCTTTCAAGTTCCAGTCATACACATGATGGACAAGTTTCTTGCAAGCTCTGTTGTTACATGTAAGAGGCTAGACCCTACAAAGATCAAAATTGAACGCGGTAAGTTGCTTGATAAAATAGACACAAATGATTACAAAAGATTTGCCCCTTCAGAAGACGGCATCTCGCCACGCTCAAAACTTGGATTAGAAAACGGAATATTTTGGAATACGGGAGATGAAAGTGACGAGTTTGGTCACATAACAGAAGATCCCGTAGTCCGTCTACAGATGATGGATAAAAGACTCTCTAGATTTTCACAAATTCTTAAAGACATTCCAAAAGACGATCAGGTAGTATCTAATGGTACAGCAGAATATACAATTGTAAGTTGGGGTTCTACTAAAGGACCAATTCTTGATGCCTTGGAGATGCTAAAAAAAGAAAACATCAATGTTGGATTTCTTCAGATAAAATTGCTTCATCCATTCCCAACAGAGCTTGTTAAATCATTTTTGAAAAATGTTAAAACCATAATAGATATTGAAGCCAATGCTACAGGCCAGCTTGGTTTATTATTAAAACAGAATCTGGGGAGAGAAATAGATCATTATATTTTGAAATATACTGGACGAGCTATGACTTGTACCGAAATATATGATTCAATAAAAAAAATCCTGGCCAACAAAGAACAAAAAAAGGTGATCTTAACACATGGTGCTTAAACTTTCAGATTACAAGACAGACGTTCACAATGACTGGTGTCCAGGATGTGTACTCCCTGACACTCTGATCCATTGTAACCCATCAGTAAAACAAATACAACAAATCGGTGTAGGTGAACGGGTTCTTGGAAGAGACGGTCTTTATCATAATGTAAAGGAAATCATAACACACATTCACAGAGGGAAGTTATTCAAGCTTGTTACAAAGTGCTTTGGAACAACCTATCTTACAGAAGAACACCCAGTTTTGATAGTAAGACGCAAACATCAAAAATTACACAACAAAAAATTTGATGCAGTTTGGACACGTGCAGATGAAATTAAAACCAAAGACTACCTTGTATATCCTGTCCAAAAAGAGCAAGTTGACAGCGAATATGTTGAAGTCGATTACCAATTAAAGGAAAAAGACACTGTTAGCAAATTACTGCCAAACCGAATTCCACTAAATGAAAGCGTACTCAGACTAATGGGATACTACATAGCAGAAGGTTACGTACATAGGCGAGAGATCAATTTTACATTCAATTCCAAAGAAATCGAATTCTTAAATGATGTAGAACGTATCATGGCACAAACATTTGATCTTAATGGAACAAAAAGTACTAAAAGAAATGCAACTACAATAACATTCTATTCAGCCCCGCTTGCAAGACTATTCTTAGAGTGGTTTGGCCATAAATCATACAATAAAAAACTACCACACTTTGTAATGCTTCTTCCTGTACAAAAACAGACAGAACTCATCAAAGGCTTATGGCGTGGAGATGGCTGGATAAGTACAGAACAATTACGTGGAAACTTTAAAACAACATCCAAGGTTTTGCGGGAACAGCTAAAGACTCTCTTGCTAAGACAAGGAATAGTGCCAACAGTTTCTGTTAACAGAGCAAAAGGTATCCATAAAGAGTCACACTCAATTCAGATTGTAAATGATCGTGACTTTGCGGTATTGTGCAAAATACTTGATAAAAAGATCACATCAAAAAATCATGTAGGAAAACCACCATCTTCAATTGTTCTACCTGATTATGTCCTAATTCCGGTAAGAGAAATCGAAAGTTTTGATTATGATGGACCTGTTTACAACCTAGAAGTTGACGATGTCAATTCCTATGTGAGTGATAATGCTATTTTACATAATTGTGGCGATTTTGGAATAGTAAACGCAATTCAGATGGCGCTTGCAGAAATGAATATCCCAAGACACAAGGCTGCCATATTTTCTGGAATAGGTTGTTCTGGAAAAACATCGCACTTTATCAACACATATGGAATTCACACCTTACATGGACGCGTCTTGGCATTTGCACAAGGTGCAAAGATCGCAAATCCTGAAATGACTATAGTAGCGGCAGGTGGAGATGGAGATGGGTTGGGAATTGGGGCAGGACATTTTGTTGCAGCAGGACGGCGAAATGTAGATCTGACATACATAATTTTTGATAATGGCGTCTATGGACTTACTAAAGGACAAGCATCGCCTACTTTGAGATTAGGTGAAAAAACAAAATCACTTCCAGCACCAAACACTAACTATAATGTAAATCCAATTGGATTGGCAGTAGCAAGCGGTTTTACATTTGTTGCAAGAGGATACTCGTATGACGTACGACATCTAAAGGATCTGATAATTGCAGCAATCAGTCACAAGGGTCTTGCATTTTTAGATGTTCTTCAACCATGCCCAACATATAATGACATTAACACAAGGGATTGGTATGCAGGAACAGAGCCAACAGATGACACTGCCACAAAAACTCACGCTAGATTGTACAAGCTTGAAGATACAGGCTATGACCCAGTGGTTCATTATAGTGAAGAAGCAGAGCTAAATGAAAAATTAAGTCAGGCATTAATCAAGTCACTTGAATGGGGCGACAAGATTCCTTTCGGTATATTTTACAAAAATGAAATAATCACAGAACACGGAAGAAGACTTGCAGACAAGATACCAAACTATCTTGAGAATCCTCCCGCAACACAGAAAATATCTTCTAATGGAAAACCTACAACAGACATATCAAAATTATTGGACTCATTGCAAGTCTAAAGACACCGAATCTGTCAAAATAGCATATGAATTATTAGCAGCTTGATCGAATACTAGCGTTATAATTGAATATTGCAGAAGTAAACAAGATTTTTCGTAAATCCATCATAAAGGGATATTTTGAACCAGAGCTGCTAAATCTTGATTTTAAAAAATCAAACGTCAAGCATCCAACAATACAAGACGATGGTCTGATGCAGTCTCGTCTTTTACATGTATTTTTTGATGTTGACACTGGTTGTGATTATCCTGACGGTGATGAATGGTTTATTGTTGACATGCTTTTCCCATACAACATAAAAATACCTGATAACATGAAAGGGCCTGACTATTTTACAACCATTTCAGTAGAAAATGGAAAAATTTTTTGGCATCATCGCGAACTTATAAGATACAAGTATGGGAAATCAAAAAAACTCAAAGAATCACTAGAATTTTTAGAAACAAAATACAAAGAACTTCATTCATTGGTTGAGCCATTAGAAAAGGATCTCAAATAATTAATTTCCAATCACTACCTGTAAAGACAAATTTTTTATCATTTACAAATGCTGTGTTTAATCTCCATCTAGCAGCATTTGCATCAAATTTGTAAATTATCTCTGTAACATCAGTAGGCAATTTTGTTGGATCTAGGTGGTATGGAATCAGTTCTAAAACAAAGTCGATCTTTTCTATTGAGTTATTGAACCAGTCACGATCATCGGAATCTGCTATGAATCTAATTGTTGGCATGCTTGAAAAACTAAGATCAATTTTCAACGCATTTTTTTGCCCTCTCCTTCTTTTCATCTCTTTTAGTATTGCTTTTACCTTATCCCATCTTCTAAACTCAAACCACTTGAAAAATTCATCATTAAATGCAATTGGAATGTCGATGTTTAACACACTGACAAAATCAGAATCAAAACTTTCCAGCTCTGTTTGTTTTACCTGAAACCTTCCATTGAATATTCCATATACTACTTCTATCTCCCAAGGAGAAATCCCGTAATAGCTTAGCTGAGCTACTGGCTCTTCACTCATCATATCAAAAACTAGAAAATTCTAATTAAAGCTTCTAATTGGTTCGTTAATTTTTTGTTTTAAATCGTGTTAAGATATTTCCACAGATAAAAGACTCCAACAGTTGCTATCACAAAAACCATCGGTTTCCACGCAAAAACAGGTATGTTTGGAGTTGCTAGCTTGATTTTGTAATTATCAAAGACCGTATGAACATATTTTTTGAATTTATTATTCCAAATTTTATAGTCAATTTGGTGTTTTCTTAAAAGCGACTCTATTTCATATATCACAGGAGTACGTTGCGAAAATAGATGCTGCAGATAGTCTCTTGATACTTCAACTTCTGCCTGTATTGCAACAAATCCTTTTTTCATGTCAAGTAGCCTGACATGCATCTCCCATGGTTTTTTTAGCTTTAAAGAAAGACCGTTGCCTATCTGAAAAGGCATCTTGTGTTCAAATTTGACCTTGGTAAATCCCTCGTTTGAAAAAATCTTTAATAATTCATCTACGTTCTTTTTTACTACAACTGTAAGCTGCTCAACGCCATTTTTACCATCAAAGTGAATTTTTCCTTTAATGCCATCAAGAAACGATATTGTTTTTGGATATCTTGTTAGATATTCTACCATTAGTTTGGCCTCAAATGGACCATATTTAAATCAGCTTTGCCTTAAACTAAACAAATCACTGTCAAAGAATTTTCGCTGATCTTAGTTTACTTGGATTTTGTTAGGCCTCGAATGTAAACACACTGATCATGTGATATTGCCATTTCATTTTTACTTATTTTTCTATCCGTTATTTTTGCGCCAGAATTTTTAATTATTGCAAAAGGCTGCGATTCTGAACCCTCTCCCATTTTGTGATTTGCAATAGATGCCAAGTTATCTGCAACTGCTTGAAATGTAACCTTTAACGGATTTCCATCTAGATCTTTTTCAGCCCTTCTGTCACTAACCGGTTCAATACCTGCACATGCAATGGCTACTCCAATAGTGCCAACGCGTGACGGCATTAACCTACTATCAATAATTATGACGCCAACATGGACAGAAAATTTTAGAAAAAACTTTCGTCTTAGCTGTTCTGCAATTAAATAAGGCTCATTTGGATAAAGCACCACCTTTCCCTTTTTGACATTTGACTTGTCAATTCCTGCATTTGGGGCTAAAATATTGTCAGCAGACGTGATAACAAAGCCGGCAACTCCTCCAAAAATAATGTCAGACTCTCTTAGAATTATCTCTACTATTTTTGGTTCCATATGAAATTTTTTTGCAAGAGACACTGCCTTTTTTGAAGCTGTAATATTTTGAGAGTCAAGTAGCCTTCCTTGTGAATTTGAGATGTATTTGCTTGAAATTACCACAATATCGCCATTTTCAATAGTAATTTTACTCTCACCTACACATCTTAGAATGGTATCAAAAAGATCAAATTTTCCTTCTTCTTTTCTTGCCTTTATTGGAAGTACCACTAAGGACATATTCTCGCTAGAATCATTCTTGTTTTTTATCCTTCTGAAAAGCTTTTAATCCGTAAAACAAGCTTTTGCGTGCATGAATATTACTGAAAAAATACTTGCACGTGCATCAGGCAAGAACAACGTTTCACCAGACGATGTTGTATTTGCAAACGTGGACAAGGCAATGATACACGATGTTTCAGGACCAGGAGTCATAAAGGTATTTGAAAAATTAGCAAAACAAGGAATTTCTGTAGATAAACTCTGGGATCCATCAAAGATTTGGGTTGCAGAGGATCATTTTGTCCCTTCAGCAGACCAGGTTTCTGCAGAAAACATTGTACAATTATCAAAATTTACAAAAAAGTATGGAATTGAAAAACATTTCAAGTATGGTATGGGGCAGTACGGCATATGCCACACATTGTCTCATGAAGAGGCAATGGTATTGCCAGGAGAAGCCTATGTTGGCGGTGACTCACACACAAACACTACAGGTGCATTAGGCGCATTTGCATGTGGACTGGGACATACAGATATGGCATATGTTTTACTGAATGGAAAGATCTGGTTCAAAGTTCCTGAAACTTATTACTTTAAGCTCAATGGCAAACTTTCAGAACACGTGATGGCAAAGGATTTCATTTTACGTATAATTGGTGATATTGGTACCGAAGGTTGTGCATATAGGGCAATGCAGTTTGGCGGTACTGGAATCAATGAAATGTCAGTAGAGGAACGTCTTACACTAACCAACATGACTACTGAAGCGGGGGCAAAAAATGGAATAATTGCACCTGATCAAAAAATCTTTGATTATCTTGGAGCTCGTGGTGCAAAAAACTTTACTCCAGTATATGATGACGCAAATAATGAATACGCCAAGATTTTTGAGTACGAAGCCTCTGAACTAGAACCGCTAGTTGCAAAACCATATTCACCAGAAAATGTTGCTGCTGCAAGAGACATATCATCAATTGAACTTGACAAGGCATACATCGGTTCCTGCACTGGAGCAAAGCTTGAAGACTTGCGCGCAGTTGCAAAAATACTCAAAGGAAGAAAAGTAAAGATAAGAACCGAAATTTTACCAGCCGCAATCTCAATTTACAAAAAAGCACTTGACGAGGGACTTGTGAGCATATTTCTTGACGCTGGCGTAACTATAGGACCACCAACTTGTGGGGCATGTTGTGGTGCTCATATGGGAGTATTGGCAAAAGATGAAGTATGTGTCAGTACTACAAACAGAAACTTTCCTGGTAGAATGGGACACGTTGAATCAAAAACATATCTTGCATCTCCACTAGTTGCAGCTGCATCTGCAGTAACTGGAAAAATCACAGATCCGAGGGATTTGAAATGAAAGGCAACGCAATAAAATATGATAAAGACAACATTGATACCGATGTAATCCTTCCAGGCACCTACCTCAAGCTTCATGATTATGATGAGCTTGCAAAACATGCAATGGAAGGCCTTGATCCAGATTTTCATTCCAAAGTAAAGGACGGCGACTATATCGTAGCGGGAAGAAACTTTGGCTGCGGCTCATCAAGGGAACACGCGCCAATTGCATTATCCTACTCTGGAATCAAGGCAGTTTTGGCACTTTCATTTGCAAGAATTTTTTATAGAAATGCAGTTGATGGTGCATTTCTCTTACCAATTGAAATTGATGAAGATGCCTACAAAAGCATCTCAAATGGAGACCAGCTTGAAATAAGCGTTGAAAAAAATACAATAAAGAATTTGACAAAAAACAAGGACTACAAGATGAAACCGTTCTCTGAATTAATTGGAAAAATTATTGTAGCTGGCGGATTGTTCAAATACAAACCATAATCTAAAATGCCACAAACACTGTTTGAAAAGATCTGGGATTCTCACGTTGTAGTGGAAAGTGACAACAGTCCATCAATAATCTACATTGACCGTCATCTAGTTCACGAAGTTACCTCGCCCCAAGCATTTGAAGAACTTCGACTAAACAAAAGGAGAGTAAGACGACCTGACCTTACAATTGCTACAATGGATCACAACGTTCCAACAAGCGACCGCTCCTTGCCAATAGTGGATCAAATATCTGAGGTTCAAATAAAAACTCTTGAAAAAAATTGCCAAGACTTTGGAATACAGCTATTTGACATCAAGAGCCCATATCAAGGAATAGTTCATGTTATTGGGCCTCAACTTGGAATAACCCTTCCAGGCACGACCATAGTGTGTGGAGACAGCCATACATCAACACATGGCGCATTTGGTGCACTTGCCTTTGGAATAGGAACAAGCGAGGTGGAACATGTTTTGGCAACACAAACAATACGTATGGAAAAACCAAAACCATTTGAAATTAAGGTAGTTGGAAAAAGAAAAAATCCACACGCTATTACTGCAAAAGACATCATACTTTCAATAATCCGGCACATAGGTACCAATGGCGGTACTGGCACTGTAATAGAATATCGTGGCGAAGCTATTTCTGATCTAACTATGGAACAAAGAATGACAATCTGCAACATGTCAATTGAGGCAGGATCTAGGGCAGGACTTGTCGCACCTGATGAAAAAACATTTGATTATCTTAGAGGGCGAAAATTTACTCCAAAAAACTATGATGACTTGGTAAGCCAGTGGCAAGAAACACTTTACACTGACTCAAACGCTTCTTTTGCAAAGATCTTTACAATTGATGTAAGTAACATTGCACCGCAAGTAAGCTGGGGAACAAATCCTGCTATGGTATGCGATGTTACTGAATCTGTACCGTTTCCTGAAGAGTATGCAAAAGGAAACGAGGATCAAAGAAAAGCAGCAGAAAAGGCATTACAATACATGAGCCTCAAAGCTGGCACCAAAATGACTGAGATTGAAATTGACCGCGTCTTTATTGGCTCTTGCACAAATTCACGAATCGAAGACCTAATCGAAGCCTCAAAGGTGATAAAAGGAAAAAATGTCTCCTCAAAGGTTCGTGCAATGGTAGTTCCAGGCTCACAGATGGTAAAAAAACAAGCAGAAGAAATGGGCCTTGATAAAATTTTTAAAGATGCAAACTTTGAGTGGCGAGAATCGGGATGTAGCATGTGCCTTGGCATGAATCCTGGTATTCTTGCACCAGGTGAGAGATGTGCAAGCACGTCTAATAGAAACTTTGAGGGAAGGCAGGGCACAGGTGGCCGTACTCATCTAGTAAGCCCAGTTATGGCAGCAGCTGCTGCAATCAAGGGGCACTTTGTTGATGTTCGCGAGATGGATTTGAACTAATGGAACCTTTTAGAAAAATCAAGAGCATTGTTACGCCATTTGACAAGGTAAATGTAGATACGGATCAAATTGTGCCAAAACAGTTCTTGAAATTAATTCATAAAACAGGCTTTGGGAAATTTCTATTCTATAACTGGAGATTTGACAACAATGGAAACCAGATTCCAAGTTTTATCTTAAATGATCCAAAATACAAAAACTCTAAAATTTTGATTACAAGAGATAACTTTGGCTGCGGTTCATCAAGGGAGCATGCAGTATGGGCACTAAAAGACTATGGATTTTTTGTAATTATTGCTCCATCGTTTGCTGATATTTTTTATAGCAACTGTTTCAAAAACGGTCTTTTACCAATAATACTTGATTCAAAAACTGTAGATAGTTTATTTCAAACAAGCTCTGAAATCGAAGTGGATCTAGAAGCCCAAAAAATTACAACACCGACAAAAACAATTTCATTTGAGATTGACGGGCACAGAAAACAGATCCTTCTAAAGGGACTAGATGATATAGCAATGACACTAGAATACGAAGACGAAATTTCTGACTATGAGAAACAAGCTACGATCCCATCTCTTTTATGATTTGTCTGACAAAAGATTCATTTCGTTCTACTATAACTGGAGATTCTATGTCAAACCAGTATTTTTTGCCAACATCAAAGGAACTTATTTTATCATTTTTTGATAATTTTTGAAGCACATCATAGGATAGATTATTTGTCTTGTTGGTTCTTATCTTACTTAGTACCTTTACATCCAAAATGTAAATGCCAAGACACTCTGACATTTGCAGATTGATTATCGGCTTTTCCCTGAACTCTTTTATGATTCCATCTTTTACTATTGCAAAACCGGTCTCTTCTTTTCGTGTATTTCTTGTTGCAATACAAACAAGGCTCTTTTTTTCTTTGAATTGTTGAAGCATTTTTTTAAGATCAACTGCACATAGGTTATCCACAAACCATAGCAAAAACTCACTTGTTTTTCCTAGTTTTTTTGAAACATGGACAAGATCTCCTGCAGTTCCACTTTGGGAGTCTTGAACAAAAGTAATCTTTTTTCTAAACACAATATTTTCAAGATAGTTTTGTATTTGTCCTCCAAGGCCCTTAAAATCAGAAACTATGAGAATTTCATCTATGAACTTGAACGAACCTAAGTAATCTATGATATAGTGAATCAAGGGCTTGCCATTTATTGGAATCATAGCCTTTGGAAAAAAATCAGTGTAGGGTTTTCCCCTTGTTCCCTTGCCGCCTGCTAAAATTACCGCTTTCACGTTCTAACGGTATGACTTTTGCTTTCTTCTTCTTGCCCCAGGTCCGCCAAATTTCTTTGGTTCCTTTCTTCTTGCATCGCCACTTATGAGATACCTGTCAAATTCGTTAATTCTTTTTTTAATATCTTCTCTTACGGACTTTGAAAGTGGATGATCTTTTGGCTCTTTTCTTGATTTTGTAAAACCTATGAGCGCCCTAGCTATTGCAGTAGCTGCAGCACTAGACTGTCCCATAAAACCACCGCCCTTGACTCTAACAGAAATATCCACCTTGTTTCTAACATCGCCAGAAACCTCAAGTGGAGACAAAATAACCTCTCTTGCTGTCTCTTGCTGAACCATCTCTACAGGCACGTTGTTGACTCTGACCTTTCCTGTTCCTTTGGAAATAAACACATGGGCTCTTGCAGTTTTTCTTGTAGCAAAGTAAATTTCAGTTTTTGTTGTAGTCATCTAGTCCATCCTACGTTTTGTCCAAGCTCTGTCATCGTAGTATAATTTGATACAGATCTTGTTATTTTTGCATCATCAAATTGAACCTTACCAAGACCTTTTAGCTCACTTGGAACGCCAATATGTGCACGAAGGCGCTTGAATGCAGACAGCCCACTTGATTTTTTACGCGGTAGCATTCCTCTTACCATTTTACTGATTATGGTGTCTGGTCTTCGTGGGTGAAAGGGACCAAACTTTGGATTTATGATGCTTGAAATCTCTAGAAACTTTTTGTATTCTTCCATAATGTTTTGTTTACTACCACTAATCATAATGTTTTCACAATTTACAATAGATACTCTGTTGCCATCAAGCAACAATTTTGCAACATGCGAGCTTAGTCTTCCCGCAATGAGATTTGTGCCATCAACTACGATGGTTTTAACAGTTTTTTGCTGAATCTGTTTTTCTTGTTTAGCCAAGGACTTTCACTCCCTTTCCTGTAGGAAATTTTTCAATAATTTCTTTATAGCTGATAATTTTGCCACCAGCTTCTGCGATTTTTTTTGCTGCAGTATTTGATATTGAAAACGAAGACACAGTTATTTTGTGGGAAATGGTTCCCATGCCAAGGACTTTGCCAGGATGAAATATCACATCTCCATCTTTTGTAAACTTGTTAATCTCATTCACATTAATTGTACGTCGTATAGATGAAGGCTTCAAAGCAAGCTCAGCCATCTTTGACCAAATAGGTGCATCATTTTTTGTTGATGCATGTTTAAGATCTCTTGCCATGTGTAGAACTATTGGATTAGTCATTTGGATAATGGCTTTTTTAAACCCAAATATAATATGTTATGCTTATTTGAGTTCGGCTAAAAGCATCTTGAACTCTTCAAGACGCTTTGATAATTCGTTTACTCCATCAACAAGTATATGTTCTGGAGACAAGGCTCCAGTAGTTTCAACTGTTAAAACATGTTCGTCTTCTTTTTCAGTTGGAATAAGTGTAGCTATGTTTGATGCATTCCACCTAGCATGTTCGGTTCCGCGACCCAATCTTGCATAAGCTTCAATTTTAATTCGTTGACCTGGCGCAATCTGAACTATTGGTATCTTATCAGATACTGGCTTTACAGTATCATCTTCTGAAGTAATCTCGCTTGACATTACAGTCCTTGTTGTATCATTATCGCCACCAGAATCGATCATTAACATTACTCTACAATTTGAACAACCTGTTTCGCTATGACACTCACACTTTGATGGCTCTACAAATCTTGAAAGATCTGTCGTTAGTGGAATCATGCCAAGTCTGTGGGCAATTCCCTCATCTGCCAATACAGAGGAATTTTCGATGATATCTACTGTGTCAATCGCAAATACAGGCACTCCATTTAAGCAAATTCGCCTCAGTGCATTTGCATACAGTAGTGGTACGTTTTTCAGCTTGACAGATATTCGTTGCTTATCTTGACTTAATACTTCCAAAGAATACAATATTTATAAAAAGTTCCAAAGTCCAAATAAAAATCTAGCGAGATATAACGCATAAATAAATACAAAAGTTTCTTACCTATCCTGGCTAGTCATGACAGATAAGGTATCCGTTGTCAGGTATTCATTTGAAGGCGAGAAATTTGAGATTTTAGTCAAGCCTGATCCTGCCTTAGAATATAAACTTGGAAAAAGAAAGGACATATCATCTGTTCTAGTTTCAGACGAAGTTTACTCTGATTCAAGTAAAGGCACACGTGCCTCAACAGAAAAACTGCTAAAGGCATTCAAAACACAAGATACAGCTGTAGTTATAGAGAGAATTCTTCAAAAAGGTGAACTAAACCTAACAACTGAACAACGACGCAAGATGGTTTCAGAAAAAAGAAAACAGATAGTTGAATTTATTGCTAAAACATATGTTGACCCACGCTCGCATCTTCCACATCCTCCACTTCGAATCGAGCGAGCACTAGATGATGCTAGAGTCTCAATTGATCCACACAAAAATACTGAAGAGCAGACAAAAGACATTGTTGAAAAACTACGAACAATAATTCCATTAAAGTCAGAAAATCTAACTTTGGAAATTACTGTCCCTGCACAGTATGCTGCACAATCTTATTCTGTTTTAAAATCAACTGGTAATTTAAAAAAAGAAGAATGGCAAAGTAATGGTTCCTTAAAAGCAATACTAGAAATACCTGCCGCGGCAAGACCGAATGTGATTGACAGATTAGGTTCTATAACTAAAGGTACAGCTTCAGTTGAGGTTGCAAGATAATGCAAGATGATAAAAAAAGATATGTTATACCAGGCGATGTAATAACAACAGGCCCTTACCGACCAGATCAAAATGTTACTCTGGATGGCAACCGCATTATAGCGACAGTCATAGGAATTTCTGAAATAAGTGACGATGGTGTTAGAGTTATTCCATTAACAGGAATGTATATTCCAAAAAGCAGTGACTTGGTAATTGGCAAAGTAGTCTCCCACACATCACTCTCATGGGAAGTTGACATAAATTCATGCTATGTGGGAATTCTTCCTGCAGCAGATGTTTTTGGAAGAGACTTTTCTGCACATGCGGATGAGCTAACCTCTAAACTAGATAAAGGAGATTTAATTGCAGCAAGAATTGTAAATTTTGATAGAACAAGGGATCCATTAATTACAATTGCAGATAGAGAACTTGGAAAAATTGAATCCGGTACACTGATAAAAATTTCGCCAAGCAAAGTTCCACGCCTTATCGGAAAACGTGGAAGCATGATTCAGACAGTTGAGATGGCAACACATGCTGTTATAACAATTGGACAAAATGGTTTGATCGTTGTTTCGTGTGATGATTCAAATGGGTTATTAAAGGCCATAAAGGCAATTCGAATGATTGAGGAAGAGGCGCATATGGCTAATCTAACAGACAAAGTCAAAGAAATGTTGGAATCAAGGTAATTGTTATGGGTGGAAGAGAAAGTACACTAGTACTATTAGATAAAAATGGAATAAGATGTGATGGAAGAAAAATCGACGAACCAAGAAAAATCATGATAAAGGCAGGCGTTTTAAAAAACGCTGATGGTTCTGCATACATCGAATTTGGAGACAATAAAATAATTGCAGGAGTTTTTGGTCCAAGAGACGTTCATCCAAAACACCTTTCAAACACGGATACAGGAATTCTGCGATGTAGATACCACATGTCACCATTTTCTGTAACAGAAAGAAAAAATCCTGCACCTTCACGAAGAGAGATCGAAATTTCCAAAGTAATCAAAGAGGCCTTACTGCCATCACTAATGTTAGAAAAATTTCCAAGAACAGTAGTTGATGTATTTATCGAAGTACTTCAAGCAGACGGAGGATCAAGATGCGCAGCAATTGATGCAGCGTCTGTTGCCTTGGCAGATGCAGGAATTCCAATGAGGGACATGGTTTGTGCCTGTGCTGCAGGAAAGGTAGCTGACACAATTGTCTTAGATGTAAACAACGAAGAGGATCAGGCAGGACAAGCAGACATGCCAGTTGGCTATATGCCAAACCTTAACAAAGTAACATTGCTTCAACTTGATGGCGTTTTGACACGCGATGAATACAAAAAATGTATTGACACTGCAATAGGCGGTTGCAAACTTGTGTACCAGATTCAAAAAAAGGCCTTAACGGACAAATTTTTTGAAAACGGCGGTAACCAGTAATGACATCTTCAGTACTTGATCAGCTAAAAAGAAAAGAGATTGTTGATCTTTTAGACCAAGGCAAACGAATAGACGGAAGAGCATTTGATCAATCGCGACCACTATCAATAGAAACAGGCGTAATTTCAAAGGCAAATGGTTCTGCACGTGTACGCCTGGGAGATACAGAAATTGTAACAGGTATTAAAATCCAACCAGACAAGCCATTTCCAGACCTTGGAGACAAGGGAATTTTTATCTGTACAGCAGAAATCTTGCCACTAGCTCATCCTGATGCTGAACCAGGACCACCAGGTGAAGATGTTATAGAGCTGGCAAGAGTCGTTGACCGAGGAATAAGAGAAAGCGGAATGATTGACATGTCAAAGCTTGTCCTAGAAAAAGACAAGTCTGTGATTGGAATATTTGCAGATAACAGCGTAGTTGATCATGATGGAAACCTCTTTGATGCATGCTCTTATGCTACAACGGCAGCAATTCTTTCATGCAAGATACCAAAATGGGAAATCAAAAACGCGGTACCAGTACTTGTTGAAGACCACGAGTCAAGCCCACCAATAACTACAATTCCTGTTTCTATCACAATGGGAAGAATTGGCGAACACATACTAGTAGATCCAAATGCAGAAGAATGGGAATGCATCGATGCAAGAATAACAATTACAACAAACTCTGATGGTAACATTTGTGCACTCCAAAAAGGTGGAAAAAATGGTTTTACTGTTGATCAACTCTCAAAGTGTGCCGACATTGCAATATCGGCCGCAACAAAAATTAGGGAGAGGCTTAAACAGACAAAAGGTTAGACATGGCAAAAGGCTCATCACTCAAAGGACTAGGAAACAAATATGGTCTAAAACCACGAAAGCAGTACACACAGATACACGTACTTTTAAAGTCAAAAAGAAAATGCCCTGACTGTGGCTCTATCAAATTTGTAAGAAAGGCTGTAGGAATTTGGTACTGCAAGAAATGTGGATTCAAGATTGCAGGGACTGCCTATGACGTACAGCTATAATGCCAAAATAGAAATCGATGCAAAAGAAAAATCAAAAGCAATATTTAATTCAATAAAGACAGACAACAAATTTTATCCAGAAAACCCAACAAAAACAAAAATATCATTTAACAAAAAAATCACAATAGATGTAGAATCACAACAAATCACTCACTTGCGTGCCAATCTAAACTCAACTCTTAGATTAATTCAGGCAAGCTATGACTCTATTGAATCGGTAAAGATATAAGAAAACACCAAAGCTTAGCTTCTAAATGTCATCTGGTCAGCAAATTCCTCCTTGGCTGCAAGAACAACTTGCAAGACTACAACAGGCACAACAAAACCTACAGGCAATTTTGGCTCAAAAACAGCAGCTTGAACTTGATCAACACGAATCTGATAAGGCACTTGAAGAACTAAAAAAGGCCGGCGATAACGAATCTGTCTACAAGTTTGTAGGCTCGATTATGATAAAGTCTACAAAAAAGGTACTAATTGATGAAATCGAGGAACGAAACGAGCTTTCAAAGACAAGGGCAACTGTTATGGCAAAGCAAGAAGAACGTGTAAAACAATCCATTACAGAACAGGAAACAAAAATTAATGAAATGATAAAAAACGCAACAACTGGAGCCACTCCTCCAAAAACAAATCTACCCAAATAGAATATTAACAAATAAAACAAATTTGTTTTGTGAAACTAGATCAGCTAAGAAT
>JAUYOQ010000002.1 GCA_030697975.1 Nitrosopumilaceae archaeon
ATATTGGCAAGGTAATAGAGCGCTCCTTTTTACCGTTAATTAGGATGTTTCAGCCAGAGGTTGTGGATTTTTCAATGCCTGCTTCTGGATGGTTTCAAGGTCTTGCAATAATTTCTATCAAAAAACGCTACCCAGGACAAGCAAGAAAGGTCATGATGGGGTTGTGGGGGCTAGGACAGCTGTCATTGACTAAAATTTTTGTTGTAGTAGATGACGATGTAAACATACATGACATAAACGATGTCATCTGGGCAATAACCACACGATCTGATGCTGCCCGCGATGTTATGATAATTGATAAAACCCCAACAGATACATTGGATCCTGCATCTCCTCTGCTTAACCTAGGATCAAAACTTGGAATAGATGCAACTCAAAAAACAAAGGAGGAGGGGTTTGAGCGAGAGATTCAAGAGCAGGTAAATGTTGATGATGCTACAAAAAGTCTTGTTGACTCTAAATGGTCAAGCTATGGAATTTAATGCATGCATACAGTATTGTAAAAGTTATCCCTTTCTTCTACCTGATAACCAATCTGTCTTATAGAATCAATTATTCTTTGACTGGTAAGCTCAGTTGAGCGGGCACCAGTACATGATACTACCTCTTCTCCAATGAGCGTTCCACCAAAATCATCTGCGCCATATTGAAGCGCAAGTTGTGCCATTCCAACTCCATTTGTCAGCCATGACGACTGGATATGAGGTATCAGTCCATCATAGACAAGTCTGCTTATTGCAATCATTTTCAAAAGCTGCATTCCACCTGCACCAAAATTTACAGTTCCTTCTTTTTGCAATAGAGTATTGTTTGGCTCAAAGCTCCATGGAATAAATGCCATGAATCCCTTTGTTTTTTCCTGCAATGTTGCAATTTTGTAAAAGTGTTCTGCTATATCCTGTACAGATTCAACATGTCCATACATCATAGTAGCTGATGCAGGAAGTCCAATTGAGTGAGCTTCTTCCATTATTCTGATCCATTCGTCACTTGAGATCTTTTTTGGACTGATAATTTTTTTTACAGGATCAACTAGAATTTCAGAGCCAGCTCCTGGGACAGACTGTAATCCAGAATCCTTTAATCGCAAGATAATTTCTTTGGTGGATGATTTTTCAACACGCGCAATCATGTCTATTTCTGATGCTGAAAGTCCATGAACACCAACTTTTGGAAACTTTGTTCTAATCATTCTAAATGCGTCCTCATAGTATTCGACTCCAAGGTTTGGATTGTGCCCTCCCTGAATGAGCACCTGTCTAATCTTAAACAACTCCCATGCAGTTTTTACTCTGGCTTCGATTTGATCAAGGGTTAAGGTGTATGCTTCATCATGTCCAAGAGGTCGATAAAATGCGCAAAACTTGCAATCTGTAATGCAGACGTTTGTGTAGTTTAGG
>JAUYOQ010000210.1 GCA_030697975.1 Nitrosopumilaceae archaeon
TGCAACAGCGCAGAAAAAACCTTCTAAGACATTGCAAGGAAATTGACTGTGATGTACTGGTTGCATTTGAGCCTGAAAACCTCTTTTACATGACTGGCTTTTGGGGCGAGGCAATAGGCATACTTGAGGCTGGGAAAACCACGATTATTGCGCCTAAACTTGAGGCTGAACGTGCAAAGGCAGAATCAGTTGACTGTACAGTTGTTGGCTCTGAGCGAGGAGCAGATCTAGTCTCTGATCTTGTAGCTAGAATCAAAAACAAGCAAGCTTGTACTGACTGCCAAAACTATACTACAATGCAGCTGTTGAAAAAATCTATACCAAAACTAAAGCACTCTACTAGTCCATTTTATGATGCAAGAATAATCAAAGACTCGAAAGAAATCTCGATTCTAAAAAAAGCCTCTAAAATAATTGATGATATGTATGAGCTTTGTACAAAGAAGATAAAAAAAGGCCAGAAAGAGTCTGAGCTCCAGTCAATTTTGATGTCATATGCAATGGAGCATGATATGTTTGCTACAGGATACAAGTCAACACTAAATCCTTTGATAATTGCTGGTGGTCCAAACGGTGCCTTGCCTCATGCACAGGTAACTGGAAGAAAGTTTGCAAACGGGGACTTGATTGTAGTTGATCGGACTTTGCGAGACAGGGGATATGTCAGTGATGCAACAAGGACATTTGGATTAGGCAAAATTTCTACTAAAGAAAAAAAAATTTATGAAATTGTAAAGGAATCACAGAAACGCGGGTTGCAAGCTGTTAAACCAAATGCATCTTGCAAGTCAGTTGATGATGCTTGTAGAGGTTACATAAAAAAACATGGATATGGAAAATACTTTATCCACTCTACGGGTCATGGAATCGGACTTGAGGTACATGAGCTGCCAAACATCAGCTATCGTAGTACTGCAACTTTGAAAAAAAATATGGCAGTAACTGTAGAGCCTGGAATCTATATTCCAGAAAAGTTTGGTGTACGAATTGAAGACTCTGTTATTGT
>JAUYOQ010000015.1 GCA_030697975.1 Nitrosopumilaceae archaeon
TACACAAGCCACAAGACTCCCCCGGTTGCAATTAATATCATCAAATAGGAAGAAACATCATCTAGTTTCTTTGTTTTGTAACCTTTAACAATTTGAGGTAGCCATGCAGCTAATACTATAATGCTAGCGATGATGGCAAGAATTCCTAGTGAGAATTCATCAAGCAACATCCAATAATCCGTAATGTAACCCTATTTTAGCATAGTTAACAACTTCATCTATCTAATTCCAAAAAAATTGGTCTAGGCCCATCTGTTTTGGTTTACCAACGATGGAATCAAAATCAAGATCCATAGAAGAAGTAATTTGATCCAACGTGCTTTCCATAAATTCCATATATTTTGACGAATCAATTTCATCTGGTCTTGCCATTTCTACTGGTTTGACACCTGGTTTGTTAATTATTTTTACATACGATATAATGTCTCCTTTTTTTATCTTCCTCATTGATTCAAGAAGTTTTGCTGCACGAATATGCTGTGGCACGATTTTTACATATTCTGACGGTGCTTTACTTATCATTACATTAAAAGCAAGATCTGATAGAGGAATTTCCTTTGCTTGTACCTTTTTTGCATATTCTGCAATTTTATTACTAATTTGTTTTTTGGCATTTTCAAAACCTTCAACTGTCTCAACTTTTGATAATATGTCTAATACTTCATAAAACAAAGTTCTAATAAAAGGTGGAGTATGTGATTTTTTTCCTGTTAAACCTTTAACATCAACATTTCCACTTTTTGTTACTCCAAGATAGTTTTTCTTTCTTCTACTAAGTACTACGTATCGATATTCTTTATCGACTTCCAAGTCTACACCATGTTCTTTTTTTGCGTTCTCAATAACTTTTTGAACTTGTTGTTCCATAGGATTTTTTAAAAACAATGAGTCTGTATCGCCATAAAGGACCTTGATCCCAGTTTCTTCACATTTTTTGATGGTTTCTAAAATTATGTATCTGCCAGTTGCTGTGGTTGCCTCTGCTGCAGGAAGATAATATAATGGGAAAATATCTGCACCCATAACCCCATAACTTGCATTAAGAATAACTTTGAGTGCTTGACTTACTACCGTATATTGTTGCCTCTGTTCTTCAGAAAATAATGGATTTTTTGATAAACTTTTGTAATAATTTACCCTCAGATCTCTTAAGGAGCCAATTAGCAATGCTGTCAAACCGTTTCGTTTAGTACATACCCAGTGTGTGGTTTGCGGAATTTTGTTATTTCTGCATTCATCATGCGGACAACGAACGGTCTCATATGATAGATTTCTAACCTTGATAATACTTGGATACAGACTTGCAAAGTCCATTACTACAACACTAAAATGAATTCCTTCCTCAGGCTCGACAACCAATCCGCCGCGATATTTCTTGTCTTTGATTATCGCATCAGTTGATACTCCAGCAGATTTTGTTTCAAGTTCTGCTCTTCGTGGAATCAAAGCGTTACGCTGCCTGTGTTCATAATATAATAAACTACGAATCCATTGAGATACTCCCATTCTTGCAATATCGTCAATTGGCATTCTAGCAATTCTTGCTATGACAACAAGAAGATTCATCAGTAAATCATTGTTAAAGCTTGTAAGCTTGTGAGTAAGACGTGCATCATTAAAACAATAATTTGCAACCTGGTATAGATTTAGGCGTTCAAGATCTATACCATAATCAATTTTTGATTCATGTAATAACGCCCTTGCTATGCTGTCAAGTGAAAAATCTGTGTATTGGTGGCTAAATGCGTATATCTGAAATGAACGATTTGAAAATGTTCGATACAAATCAATATGCACGCCATGTTTTAGGGTGGCAGAATCCCTCATCATGTACAAAGGATTATCGCTATTTGCTATGCCTAGTCTTTCTGCACGATTGTAAAGATATGGCATGTCAAATTCATCACCATTAAAAGTAATTACAAAAGGATATTCTGAAATTATTCTAAACGCATCTAAAATCATGTCTTTTTCTTTATCGTCATTATAAAAGACAATCTTTACATCTGAAGGCAGTTCATTTTTTCCTTCCTCTACCTCTTTTTTTCTTAAAACAAATACTTGTTTAAAGCCATCAGAGCCTTCAAATCCTATGGCAGTAACTTTGTTTTCTGCTAATTTAGTATCAGGAATTCTTCCTGCTTGTGATTCTACTTCAATATCAAAACTTATTCTTTTGATTTTAGGAATTGGCTGATTGAGAAGATCAGCCCACTCTGAAGTATACTTTTGAAATTCATTTGCATTAATAACATGATTGCCTGTAAGCTTGTCCCAAAGCATACTTTTTAGTGCAAGACGTACTTCGTCAGAAATTTCTAATTCTTGTGGAATTATCTTTCCATTTTCAATTTTGTAATATTTTCCCACAATAAGTGACATATCATACAGATAATTTTCATAATATTTGATATCTGA
>JAUYOQ010000033.1 GCA_030697975.1 Nitrosopumilaceae archaeon
TAGTGGTTTCTTACCAATGTATACGGTGTCTCTGTTTTCGGTAGACATACGACATTTATGATTTGAGGATAATTTAAATCTAAGATTATAAATTTGACAAAAATTATGGTTTTACGAAAATTTTTAGTGGTGACTTTTCCATCCATACTAGATTTTAATGAATGAGTCATTTGAAAAAATAATACAAATTTTAGACCTCGGTTCAAAAAAAGAAAAAATTGATGTGTTAGAATCTTTAATAGACATAAACGAACCTCAAATAATCAATAAAATAATTTCAAAACTGGATGATCCTGATATCGAAGTTAGAGGAGAAGTGTTTAGTGCCTTAGTATTAAACAATAACAAAATCGCACGATTCTTAATTGATAATCTAAATTCTGAAAGTAAGAATGTTAGGGGATTTTCTGCACTAGTTCTTGCAAACAGAAAGGATCTTGATGCGATTCCCTCACTTATCAATTTGACAAAAGATTCAAGTTCGATGGTACGATCATGTGCGGTAGGTGCATTAGGATATCTAAATGCAAAAAATGCACAACAAGCTATTCATGACTGCTTGTTTGATTCCAACTTGGAAGTAAAAAAAAGCGCACTCAAGGCAGCAATTGATATTGATTATAAAATTTCTGAAAAGGAAATCAACGAAATCACAAAAGAAGGTGATGATGAGATTACTAGTCTTTTAACTCTAGTTAAAAAGAGATAAAATCATCCGTATGACTCGTACTTGACTTCAAAGCTTCCATCTGGACGCTTTTCTCTTTCACTTGCAAAGCCACGGGGTTTAAGAAAGTCCATTACACCATCAATTGTTCCTTGCCAACCACATATGTAAAATATCGTGTTTTCCTTGGTGATTTTATCATTAACTAATTTTTCAAGTGGTGATGGTCCACCATCTTTTGATCGCAAAAACGTTTCAACTCTTCCTGCCTGACCACCCCATGATCTGTTAAACCATTCTTGGGGTCTGCTAATTGTTGCACGGTATTTAAAATTCCATTTATCCGTTCCTTTATCGATGCTTTCATACTCAAGATCGGTTAGTAATTCTTTGTAACCTAGCTCATCTACATAACTTGCTCCATGCAATACAACTATCTCCCTTTTGTCGCCAACTGCATGAAGATGTTGTGCATAGCTAACAAATGGTGCAAGACCCGTACCGCCACCAATGCAGATTAATCTTCTCTCATCCTTTTGTCCACTAGCATGTGTTTCGTTAATGGTAAATGCGCCTGTAGGTTTGAGCCAGTTTATCTCATCGCCTTCTTTGACATTAAACAGCTGTGTTGTTAAACGACCTGGAAGTGGTTTTCTTACCCATCTGATGTACAATTCAATATATTTTCGATTTTCAGAATGTGATGCAATTGAATATGCTCTTCTAATTACTTTATTTTCATTTGGTACATGCAATCCAATCGTTAAAAACTGACCAGCTTTGTATTCTGGTACAGCACCATCTTGTGGAACAAGTCTGAAGACAGATAAATCTTCTTTTAGTGACTGAATGTATGTTATGGTCGCTTTGCTATCTACTACCACTTCATTCCTCTCAGTTACTATGGTTAAATATCTTCTGTTGAATTTGAAAAAAGCATTGAGAATTAGCTAAACGTTAATAGTGTAACCAAAAAATCAAAAGAGATCAGAATTTTTATTCTGATTGAAATTGGGCCGGTCGTCTAGCCTGGTAGGATACGCCCTTGGCATGGGTGAGATCGTGGGTTCAAATCCCGCCCGGTCCACTTATTTTCTAAAAAGATAATACAAACACGTAGACTGTAGGTTACGGGGACGTAGGTTAGCTTGGTGGACTGCCAGCCTCGGGCGCTGGATGTCATGGGTTCAAGTCCCATCGTCCCCATAGAAAATTCAATCATTGAAATAGAACCAATTGATATGTAAAGCAATTGACCGTTTGCATCTATCTTGCACATCTAAATCCGGTTACAAATGCGCATGTTGAAATCATAGAGGATCTAAAAAAAGATGCACAAGTTATAGTCATGCCAGTCATTTTTATGAAAAATGATCAAGAGATAACAAGCCGCAGCTTTCCCTTTAATTTTGAGATTAGAAAAAAAATGTTAGAGTCTGTTTTTGGAACATCGATTACTGTTGAAAGAAACTATACATTTTATGCACCGTTTGTCTGTTATTTGCCACCATTACTTTCTCCACGATCTTGGTCACTAAGACATCAAATTCTTGATGGAATAAATGATGACTACTTTACATACACTGGCGATAAGGCTGAAGGATACATGTTAAAGCTTTATCGATTAAATCCCAAAATAGGTGTACGAAAAGAACTATCTGCCTCATCTGTAAAAGAGAAATTGTATGATGTAGCAGCTGGCAAAAACACAGGCTGGAAAGAGGATGTTCCGCAACAGGTAGTACAGATAATTGAACAAAACTGGAGTGTGTTAGAGAAATATGCCAAGGCAGAAGATAGAACAACTAAGATTTTGGGAATGAAATTTCCAAATGAAGGTATGTGGTCAAAATAGATTAATTATAGGCGCCTTTGAGAATTTTTGTGAAATTTCCTATTTCAAAATTTATCTGGTTTGATGGCAAATATGTTACAGCTGAAAAGGCAAAAGTTCCTGTAACAACACATGCCATACATTATGGAACTTCAATCTTTGAGGGAATTCGGGGTTATTGGAACTCTGAAAATCTTTACATTTTCAGATTAGCTGATCATCTAAAGCGATTTAGAAATTCAGGAAAATTCTATTCTATTTCCCTTAATTTTTCTGATGACCAGCTATCAAATGCAATTGTTAATCTGTGTAGAAAAAATGGCATTAGACGATCCTGCTACATTCGGCCATTTTATTTTGTTGGTCAATATGGAATAAATCTTCATGTAAGTGAAAAGTCGCCAACTCATGTTGCCATATATACGGCAATTTTTGGAGATTTGTTCAACAAAAATGGAATAACTACCTGCGTGTCTTCTTGGCGAAAATTCAGTGATGCTACAACTCCCACACAAGCAAAAATGGGTGGAAACTATCTCAATTCAGTTTTAGCAACACAGGAATGCAAACGAAATGGGTTTGATGAAGCAATACTTTTGGATCTTGTAGGAAATGTTAGTGAAGCACCAGGCGAAAATATCTTTCTTGTAAGAGATGAACAATTGATTACTCCACCTATCAGCTCGTCAGCACTTGAAGGAATTACAAGAGACACAATAATTACATTGGCCCATGACATGGGTTACAAGACAATCATCAGAAAAATTCCAAAAAGTGAGCTATACTTGGCAGATGAGGTATTTCTTACTGGTACTGCTGCAGAAATTACTCCAATCATTCAGATTGACCATAAAAAAATTGGCAAAGTAGGAAAAATAACAAAAAGTATGATAACTGCGTATAATGATGTAGTGATGAATAAAAACGACAAATATTCCAACTGGTTGACTGCAGTGTATTAGAATGAAGGTTGTACAAATTGGAACTGGAGGATGGGGCAAAAACCACACAAGAATTCTTTCTCAACTTGGTGTGCTTTCTGCAGTCTGTGATACAAACAAGGAGCGAAGCAAGGAATTTGGACAAAAGTATTCTGTAAATCATTACGATTCTGTTGATTCACTTCTAAGTTCAGAAAAGTTTGATGCTGCCTTTGTTTGTACTCCTACCTCCACTCATACACAAATTGCAACGCAATTACTCCAGCAAAAAAAACACGTGTTTGTAGAAAAACCAATGACATACAAATCAGAAGAAGGTGAGGATCTACTCAAGCTTGCACAAAAAAACAAGATTTTCTTAACATGTGGGTACATTGAAAGGTTCAATCCTGCAGTAAATTATGTAAAAAAGTATGTTGATTCAAAAAAGTTTGGTGATCTTATCATGCTAGAGTTTCATCGCGAAAACAGAATGCCACTTCATATCAAAGATGTCGGTATAATTTATGATACTTCTGTTCACGACATCGATACTGCAATATGGTTGTTTAATGATACACCAGAGGTTGTGTTTGCACGAGCTGGTAAGATACGACACGATCATGAAGATTTTGCAACCATTATGCTTGGATTCAAAAACAACAGGATTGCAATAATATCATCCAACTGGATTACACCAAAAAGAGTGCGACACTTTAATGCAATCTGTACAGATGGAATAATCTCATCTGATTTTGTTACACAGGAAATTAAAATTGACACAGATAAAAATTCCGAGATCCCAAGAAATGAAAAACAAGAACCATTACTTGTAGAAATCAAAAACTTTCTTGATGCTGTCAAGGGAGAAAATGATCTTATTGTAAAACCTGAAGATGCAGTAAATGTTACAAAAATAGCAGAGGCTGCTCTTTTATCAAGCAAACAAGGTGCACCAATCTATCTTGATCTGAAATGAATAAAAAAATGCTTGATATTCTTGCATGTCCTTTAGATAAGCACCACCCATTGGAGATTTTTGAGGTGGACTCAAGAGATGAGATAGTACTAGAAGGTGCATTATACTGCATAAAATGTTCTAGGTTTTATCCAATAATTGAGGAGATTCCGATTATGCTTCCTGATGAGCTACGTGATAAAAAACAAGATATTGATTTTCTTCAAAAAAATCAGAAAAAACTGCCTGAAAAAATAATTAAACAAGCATCTCCATGGCATCTGTGATATCTTTTGGTCACTAATTTTGTATCAAAGAAGGCAAAAATTGGAAAAAATGTAAAGATTTGGCACTTTACATATGTTGGCGACAAAACTGTAATTGGTGATAATGTCAAAATCGGCTCCCTTGCTCATATTGACTATGATGTAAAAATTGGAGCAAATTCTATGATTGAAGGGATGGTCTACATTCCTCCAAAATCAAGAATTGGAAAAAATGTCTTTATTGGTCCTGCTGCAGCTCTAACAAACGATCCTTATCCACCAAGTCAGAAACTAGTTGGAGTTACAATCAAGGATGGTGCAATCATTGGATCACGTGCAGTCATCAAGGCAGGAGTTACAATTGGAAAAAATAGTGTTGTTGGAATGGGTGCAGTAGTTACAAAAGATGTACCAGCTGGTGTTGTGGTTTTAGGTGTTCCTGCAAAAAAAAGATATTTGCGAGATGAATATAACAAAAAACAGAAAGGGTGGAAAACAGCTAAGATTTAAGCTGTTTTTGAAATGTCCAGTTCTTTATCACTGATAAAGTAAAGATCCAGGCGGTAACAAGCAAAAGTGCAATTGCAACTTTGATACCAGAGTTTAGTATTGGATCTAAATCAACAGATCCACCAAAAGAAAACGGTCCTAGTATTATGACTATCAGACCACCACCAGCTAGGATCAATAGCCACATTACAAACACAAATGCGTAAACTGGCCCTGCTATCATATTCGTACACCCATCAAAAAAGCAGTAATCACAGCCAAGGCACCAGAAAAAATCGCTAGTCTAAATATTACAAATCCAATTTCCTTTTCAGTCAGTGGTTTTCCTGCAACAATTAATCTAACAATGGTGATGGGTGCATCTTTATCATGTGTGGCTCCAAGCTTGTAATCATCTGAAAGAAAAGTAGGATTTTTTATCTGTCTGTGTTCTACGATTTTTTTCATGCTACTTAAAAACAAAAACGAGTTCATTATTGCCGGAAGAAGTGCTACTGCTGCAATTACTTCCACATGGCCAACAATTGCTATAGATCCATATGTTGCACCAAAAACTAGTACGCCTGAATCTCCAGGGAAAATTCTGCTTGGAAACTTGTGATATTTGTAAAATGCGAGTGAGACAAAGCCCAGTGCTAAGCTTGCAATTGCAATCTCGTAATTTTGCATTACAAACAATGCGGCGCTTAGTGCAAAGCTTGCAATTGATGTAAAACCACTTGCAATTCCATTTAAAACATCAATTGAGTTTATTGTATTTCCTGTAATTGGAATCATGAAAATCACAAGACCAATATACAAAATTGGAATTTTTACAGAACCAAATAGTGGAAATGCCAAGCCTGGATCGTATGCACCAAGCAAAAGAATTGGTATTGCACAAAACGCAAGTGCTACAGGTTTGAACCATCCGCCCATAACTCGTCTGTCGTCAACTATTCCAACACAAAATGCAAGTGATGATGTTATCACAATAGCTAAAATATGAATCGACGGAAAGAATACATAAAGTACAAGCTCTG
>JAUYOQ010000043.1 GCA_030697975.1 Nitrosopumilaceae archaeon
AACAATAACAGGCCTTGAGATTTTGGCAAAAATAATTCAGCCGAAAATATTTGGCGAGCTTGACATTCCTCAAAATTCATTTAAGCAAATCTAGCTCTTAATTTTGCATTCAAATGAAAGCGATTTTGTTGTAGTGTAATAGGTATAGCCCAGAATAGCTAACGCACCAAGTCGTAGTGGTGTTTCATAATTTGATAAAAATGCAGTTGCTATTCCCCCTATAGTACCAAATGTAGAGATTATTGCAAATCCTATTGGCCCACAGCTGCATGCGCCTGCTGATGCGCCAATAATAGAGCCAAACAGGCCTCCGCCTATTTTTCGTGCCTGGTTGTGCAATGTTGTGATTCTATAGACGTTCATTGTGATTACGACGCCAGACAAGATAGATACTGCAACTATCAATGAAAATCCAAGTGTCCTGTCTGATGGAACATCCATGACAAGATATGGTTTTAGAAAAATATACTCTGAAACAATTGAAAGTGGAACAAACAACCCAATTGATATTATTGCTGCCAGAACAAGATACTTGTGATTTGAAAAAACTAGCTTTAGTGTTTGTGCCATTCTAAAGCAATGAATCGATTACACTCTTAAATACTTAGTATGGTCTTGTGTTATTTTTTTCGTCTAAATAGATTTGCAAATTTTTGTACTGCAGAATCAAGTGGACATGATTCACCGCTTACTTGTGAATTGTGTTTGTGTTCATCAAATTTTTTCTTTGAATCAAAGACGGTATCGCATTTTTCACAATAAATCTTTGATGTATTTTTTGTGAATTCGTCCATGCTCTAAATTAGAGTGTGGTATTAAAAACAATTTTGCTTATAGGTAATGAATCCTCATATGCAGATTGTGCACTACCTCATATGGAGTCACATGGCCACAGTGGACACATGAAAACATTTGACTTGTCGGTTTTGGAGTTCGTTCTATTGGCTTTCCTGAAATCGAGGTTATCGATATTGTGTTTCCCCTTGAGATTACGGCAAAGTTTCGTGATTCTCCAATAGAGTCCAAGAATTCTTTAATTGATGCTATTACCTTGTTTTGATCTATTGTTTCATTTTCATTAATTGGAGATAAGATGAATTCGTGGAGCTTTAATGAAGGAACGGCCCCTACCTGGTCTGATACGTGTACTACCAGCTCGTTTTTTATGGCCTCAACATCACGGCAATCTATTATAATCAACACCAAAACTGACTGCAGTCTATATTTTAGTCTTAGAATAAATTCAAATTTTTCCTAAAATTTTTTTTGAAAAGCTATATTCATGTATGATATTAACCATATTTGTGGCAGAATCAGAAACTTTTGGAGTTGAGAGCGGATATGGAGAAAAGGTAGTAGAATGGCTCAACGACGAGGCAAAAAAGCAAGGAAAAAAGTTTGAGGCAAGGCTATATGATTATGAGGTTACGACGCAGAATTTTGGATCATTTGAGATGTTTTCATGGATTGGCGATGTAAACGCTGCAAGAGAGCTAGTTGTAAGGGCAAGCAATCGATTCAAAATAAAAGTCATTGAAGGCAGCTACAAGCCTAAGGAAAGAATATTCAAGACAAAAAAGTCAGACTATGCCATGGTAAGGCGAGGCGACAAAGTTATAGGCCATCTAGAATTTGAAGCACCAATGCTGGGTTCGTCCAAATGGAAATTAAAAGTAGAGGAAAGGAGATAGTGGTATGACCAGAGTTGGAATTATTGGCACAGGTATGCTTGGCAGTGCTGTTGGCATACACCTCTTGGATTCGGGATTTGAGTTAACTGCATACAATAGAACAAAAAGCAAAACAGACGAGCTTGCAAAAAAAGGAGCCAGAGTCGTTGATTTTCCAAAGGACGTTGCAAAATCATCAGATGTTGTAATTACTATAGTAAAAAATGCAGATGCCGTAAAGGATGTGTCGTTTGGAAATAACGGCATTGTAGAAGGAAGTCATGACGGCCTGATTGTAGCCGATATGAGCACAATAAATCCAGTGGAATCAAAAATTATCGCAAAAAAGTTTTCAGAGCATGGCATAACTATGCTTGATACTCCTGTCATGGGAGGACCAAATGTTGCAATTGACGGCAAGCTGGTAATGATGGCCTCTGGAAATAAAACAATTTTTGAAAAACACCGCAAGGTCTTTGATACCATATCAAATCAGATATTTTTTCTTGGAGAAGTTGGTACAGCTCACGCCGTAAAGCTTGCAATGAATATCCAGATAGCACTGCTTGCACTTGCCATTTCTGAAGGAATAACGCTTGCAAGGGGCGCAAATGTAGATCCTGAGATATTTTTGAAGATACTAAATTCAACTTATTTTAAGACGGGGATGAGTGAAAACAAGGCATACAAGATGATAAAGGGCAGCTTTGAGCCGACATTTACCCTGACTAACCTAAAAAAGGATCTAGATACGATAAATGAGGCTGCAATGGCTTTTGGCGTCAGTCTTCCAATCAGTGCAAAGGCAAATGAAATTTTTCAAAAAGCAGTTGATGCAGGATTTGGAGATTTGGATTATACGGCGATTTTAGCTTATATCAAGCAATTAAAACAAAAATAATGTTGCAGAATGTGATTTTTACTAACTCTTTTTAAAATGCCTATACCCATTTACTAGTATGCGATTAAAGGACAAAGTTGCGATAGTGACAGGTGCCTCAAGTGATATTGGCGCAAGTATTGTAAAGCGATTTGTCGATGAAGGTGCCAGAGTTATTTTGCTTGGACGAGATTTGGAATCACTAGAGAAAACGCAAAACTCTGTCTCCAAAAAAAACGCTACAGTTTCAATGTCTTGTGATATTACAAATGAGTCACATGTGCTTCAGACAATTGACCAAATAGCTGCTACTTATGGCAGGATTGATATTTTAGTAAACAATGCGGGTGCAATCAACGATCCTGTCCATTTCCATGAGATGTCAGATTCTGATATTATGAATTTGATAAACGTGAACATGCTTGGAGTCTTCAAGATGACAAAAGCTGTTCTAGTAAAGATGCTTGAAAGAAAGGGAGGCTGCATTGTCAACATTGGCTCGATTTCAAGTGAGCGTGCAATTCCAAAGGTGCATCTTGCTGTTTATTCTGCGACAAAAGCTGCAGTTTCAATGTTTACAAAAGCGATTGCAGTAGAATACGCTCGAAAAAATATCCGATGCAACTGCATCAATCCAGGAATTATCAAGTCAGGAATGATAAAGCCCTACCTTGATGATCCTGAGGCAAGAAAGGTTTTAGAAAACAGGCAGCCGCTAAATCGAATTGGCGAGCCTGTTGATGTTGCAAATGCCGCAGTCTATTTAGCTTCAGATGAAGCAAATTGGGTTACAGGAATTATTCTCAACATTGATGGCGGCAAGTCAGCGTCTGAGGGCTAGTTCAAGAGTATTGTTTTTGCCAAAAGCTGTGCAACTCGCAGCGGTTCTGGTATCGAGCCTTGCAAAGTTAAATCATTTAAGAGCATGCTAGCATCTTCTACCGTACAGCCTTCATTTCTTATGTAAATTTGGCTTGATGTACCTAACGTAACTTTATGGCGCGGGCCCAATTTTTTGTAGGCTTGTAATTTTGTTTCATATGAGTTTGGAAAATGCTGTTTTATCGCCTCTTCAATTCCTGACGAGTCTTGATACGTTACACCAATGACAGGCAGATTTAGCGAGTTTGAAATTTTTTTGACATCTACAATGTTATACATTGAGATAATTATTCCTGAAATAAGCAAATAGCTAATGTCCTGCCTGTCTAGTTTTTGATACATTTGCAAAATCTCATCTGTTGCGTCGTTTCCTTCAAGGGTAGCTTTGCCAAATACAAAGCCGTCAATTATAAAATCACGCCGCATGACAACACCTGCAAGTATGGATTTTTTTGAGTTTTGAGAAAAGCTTTCTGCTATGGCTAATCCTCTAAGGCCCTTTTTTTCAAGATGAAGATGCTTTATCATTTTTCTTCCTCAGATATTTTTGATACACAAGACCTGAAATGACTGCTACCATGGCTGTAATTGCAGACCAGATGACAAAGGAAATAACGCTAGATTCATCCATAGACTCAAGCTACGCATTTAGGTATTATAACATAAGTCTTTGAAAAAGCAGATGATTTTGGAATAAAATAAATACATTTAGCATATGCCAGATGTTATGCCAGAGATAGTTTGTGAGGTCTGTGGGAAACGGATGTTCCATGAAAACGCAGACACTCTGAAAATCGAGGATGCAGTACACAAAAAGTTCTGTCGTAAAGATGGCGGATCATACAGCTATATGCATCGAGATCAACAGCATAACACTCCAATGGATGCTGAAAGAGAAGTTGATACAGATGGCAAGCCTGTCTTAAAGAGATAAATTTCATTTTATATTTTAGAAGTTCCTGAATTAAGAGTTGAATATACAATTTGATGTAGTAGTAGTTGGAGCGGGGCCTGCTGGGGCATCTGCAGCATATAGTGCTGCAAAAAACAATTGCAGCGTAGCCTTGCTTGAAAAGGAAGAGACTATAGCGCAAACAGTTCGCACAAGCGGTGTAACATGGATAGAAGACACAAAATCTTTTGGAATTCCTGCTGATTGTTACAATCCAATAAAAAATTATACATTTTGTTCGCCAAACAACGAAGTAACAATAAGCGATACCAAGCCACGTGCTGCAGTGCTAGATGTAAGAAAAACATATCGATTTTTGGCAGAACAAGCAATCAAAGAAGGCGCCATACTATTTGTTAATGCCAATGCAACAAGTGCAGTTACAGATTCTAGTGGAAAAATTACTGGCATCAAAGCTAGTTTGGCAAAAGAAGAGATTGTTTTTCAATCAAAAGTGGTAATAGATGCAAGTGGTTTTCAGTCTGTTATAGCAAAATCATTAGGCCTTGTATCACAGTGGAAAAAATTTGGTGCAGGTGCAGAGTATGAGGCAACTGTTGAAAACATTGATTCAGATACGTGGTATCTTATGGTTGGCCAGCAATATTCTCCTTCTGGATATGCATGGATTTTTCCAGTTGGTGACAATAAAGTACGGATAGGAGTAGGCATTGGAAAACCTGACTCTGGGATTGATCCCACTCAAAGGCTAGATGAAATTATAGAAAAAAAGCTTGGCCCTATCAAAAGGCTTGGAAAGATATCACCTATTGAGTTCCATTATGGACTTATACCAAATGACGGTCTTGCAAGAAAAACTGCATATGATAATTTGATGTTAGTTGGCGATG
>JAUYOQ010000046.1 GCA_030697975.1 Nitrosopumilaceae archaeon
TACAAGTTTGATCTGAATTCAGACAGAACTGGTTTTGTTTTCAGCAATACTCAGCTAGATGATAAGGTAGTAAATTTGGGTGAATCACTGGATGAAGCAATTTTTGGTTCTGGTTTTGGCTGTATAACTGATTTAGACGTAGGACCTGACGGTTTGTTGTATATTGTATCGCTCTCAGAGGGTACTATATTTAGAATGATTCCTAAAAGCATGGCAGCAACTGGTGTTTCTGACAAGGGAGGTGGTTGTCTAATTGCAACAGCAACATTTGGCACAGAACTAGCCCCACAAGTCCAGCTTCTAAGAGAGATTCGTGACAACACAGTACTTGATACTGGCTCTGGTGTAACATTCATGTCAGCATTTAACTCATTTTACTATTCGTTCTCACCATCTGTAGCTGACATAGAACGACAAAGCCCGTTGTTTAAAGAAATGGTTAAAGCTGTAATAACTCCAATGATCTCAACACTAGCTATTTTACAATATGTAGAAATTGATTCAGAATCTGAGATGCTAGGTTATGGAATCGTAATCATTCTATTGAATGTTGGAATGTATTTTGTAGCTCCTCTAGTTATAATTTCAAAATTAAAGAAAAAAATTAGTTAAAAACAGAACATAATCTAGACTTTAACATGAAATCTTAAGTAATTGATTTACAAATTATATTGTATGCTTTTTATCGCCTTGATCAAGTTTAAGAAAAAGGCACGCGATGCAGCAGAATATGGAAAATCAATTCTTGATAATTTGCCAAAGGGAGTAAAAATTATTGGAACATACTGGACGTTAGGAAGATATGACGCAGTGTGGATTTATGAGGCTCCTTCAGAAAAAGAAGCAATAAAACTTGGAATTGATGCAGGCGAAGTCATGCAAACGCAAACACTTGTTGCAATATCCAGAGAAGAAGCTATCAAACTGCTAGGCAAGATCTAAATTTTTACTAGTTGAAATAATCATCAAATCTTTTTGGTTTTGGTTGTATGTATTTGGCGTATCTTGTGATCAAGATATAAATCCTGTAAAAATACCTATTTTCTTTAATTCTTGGACCTATTTTGTCCCAAAAATACCTAGCATGGATTTCTGAAAATCTCGAGTCACGTATTACCAAAAATGATCTTTTTGATTTTTCGATTAGTTCCATTGTTTTAGGACTAAATGCCTGCTCTGATTGGTTTCCAGACCCCACCATTATTAATTCAGGTGTGTCCGTGTTAAAGTTTTGCAACAATTTTGGAACTAGCTCATTAGCTCGAACATCTAGTCTTTCCAATGGTATTTTTTTCCAGCCAAGGTCAAACATCTTTTCATTGATTTTGTTTATGATGTTGAGCTCCTTTTCTGGTGTGTCTGTGGTAGCCCTTACAATTCGTATCTTACTGCCATGAGATTTTAGAAAAGAGTCAGCCACATCTAATGCCAGATCGCAATGTCTTCCTCTGTCGTATGATACAACTACATTTGAGATTTCCTTATCAAAGTTGTCTCTGACTATAACTCCGATTATATCACATGTAGCAAGTGACATGAGTTTTCTATTATTTTTTAGATCATCAAAGTCAATAACAAGCAGATTGATGCCTTGTTCTTCCATTGTGGCAAGTATGGCCTCTGTCACATCATGTGATAGTCTTATTAGATATCCAGTAGAGTCGCTTTCACCTAGCTCTTTTTTGAGATTCTCAAGTGTATGTACTTCTTTATCAGCAATTTCCCTTGATGATGATAAGGGAAGCTGGATTGGAACATTTACCACATTCAGGTAGGAAATTTCTGCATTCCTAGCATTAGCTAGTACATTTGCTATCTTTACTAAATTTTTAATCGATTTACCATTATAGTTAATTAGTATTCTATAGTTTTGACGCTTTTGCGGAATTTCATTTATAATTGATGGGGCATAGTGCTCTATCTCTTTTTTTGCAGTATACATCTTGTAGATTGTAAACCCAATCAATACCCAAATAACTGCAATAAGCCAGCTTAGTGGATTAAAGATTAACAGGTAAATTGCCAATCCAATTTGTGTAAATATACCAATAATTGGAATCACAGGAAATAATGGCGTTTTAAAACCATAATCTAGTTTTGAACCATAAAGTCTTCTAATTGTAATTGCAGCTATATTGACTTGAATAAATAAGAAAAGAAACATGACACCAGCTGCTAGTGCAATCTGTTCAAGTGGCAGTGATACAGCAATTATGATCATCACAATGCCAGAAATTATTGTGGCAAAATATGGAGTACGATATTTTGTATGAATTGAACTAAAAGTTTTAGGCAAGTTAAATTGTCTGCCCATCGCAAACGCTACCCTGCTTGATGAAAAAGTTGTAGCATTTAATGCTGATAATGTAGAAACAAATCCACCAACAAGTACCAATATGGTCCCAAATGGAATAATATAGTCTGCAGCCTTTGCTATTCCAAGCTCCTTACCACCTCCTATGAACTTCCATACTTCAGTTCCTAGTTTTTCTGAGTCCAGTCCTCCAATGAATGAAAATGTAAACAGCACGTAAATGCAAACAACTACTGCAAGGGAAAGAAAAATTGCTCTTGGTATGTTTTTCTTGGGATTTTTTACCTCTTCGCCTGTCTGTACAATTATTTCGTATCCCTCAAACGCAATAAATGTGAGGGCCATCGCAAGAACTAATCCCATGGCGCCTTTTGGCAGAAAGTCCTCAAAATTTACAGCCCAGTCATGTTCAACAAAAAATGTTGCAACTAATCCGGCTATTATTAAAACTCCAATAATTGCAAGTTGTGAAAATGTTACTGCATTTCCTATCTTTCCAGTTTCAGAAATTCCTTTCACATTGATGTAGGTAAATAATACAATAGCAAGAACTGCAATGAGCTTATCAATTCCAGGAAACTGTACAAGACCAATGATTGTTAAGAAATGTCCTAAAAATGAGCCAAACCCGACTGCATACAGGCTTCCAGCAATCATGTGGGCAAACCAGGCCATCCATCCGCTTATGAAGGCGTTAGGACGAGGTAATCCCTCTCTTATCCACTGATATCCGCCTCCAGCTTCTGGTAAGACAGACCCAAGTTCGGCGTATATGAGTGCAGTAAAGAATGCTATAACGCCATTTATTACAAATACAACCATCAATGCAGGTCCTGCCTCGTTCATTGCAGGTCCAACAAGAACGAAAATGGCTCCACCTATCATGGCAGCTATGCCTATCATTGTTATGTCAAGAAGCGAAAGGCTTCGTACTAGATCTGACCGTGGTTCAGTCATAATCCTCAGCTAAAAAAAATACGATGATAAATCTATTCAATTAAGTATAATTACTTGGAATAAATTTTTCACTAAAACAAATCACAGTACGATAGGTTCGTTCCTATTTGCAAATTAATACAAGCTATACAGTCTAGCTAGCGCAAGCTTGTC
>JAUYOQ010000052.1 GCA_030697975.1 Nitrosopumilaceae archaeon
TGTTCCAGAAACAACGGCTCCAATAACAAAAGCAACAGTCATCAATCTAAAAAATAGATTCCAAATCTCTACACGCCTATCAAGATATTCTCCAGGTTCATCCCCTGCTGCTAATACATATTGTACAGTTGGTACTACGAATAAAATTGTCAATATACATGATAACCCAAATATCTTTCTCATTACCAGTTGTTCTGTCGTGGCCTTTAAATTGTATTTAAGGGTTTTGAGGATTTTCAGTTTTATCAAATCTTTTTGCATCCATTACATTAATTGCAGAAATTGATAATTTTCCTTGATCTTCATTAATAACGGTAAGAGAACCGTTAGCAATTATCAACTCAAACAATGATTGAGGCTTCAGATCAAGGATTGTTGAGAGTACAGCTTTTATTGGATCCATATGAGTAACCAACAAAACATTTTCATTTGTATGTTGCTTTATAACATAATCAACCATGTCTAAGACTCTTTTTTTAACTTCAGTAAAAGTTTCTACCCCATTATGAGCAATTTCGGTTTCTCCTTCATAAAATTTCAAAAATACATTTCCATGAGTAGCAAAAATTTCATTGTATGGCATACCAGTAAATTTTCCCATGTCAATCTCAATCAATCGATTATCAATTTTATACTCAATTGAATTGTTTTTTGCAATAACTTCTGCAGTTGTTAATGCACGTTCGATGGGACTTGTATAGATTGTATCTATTTTGAGTGGCTTAAGATATCTTGCGATACTTTTAGCTTGCTTGATACCAACTTCAGTCAATGGAATACCAGGGGTTCTACCAGCTAAGATTCGTTCTGTATTGTTTTTAGCTTGACCATGTCGCAGAAATATAATCAATTTTGAATTCTTTTTGAGCTCTTAAATAGAGATAATAATAACATTACCAGAGCCAAGTCAATGAAAATAGGAATTGTTGGTGGAACTGGTGGTATGGGAAAAGGTTTTACGCTTAGATGGTGTATCAATCATGATATTTTAATTGGTTCAAGAGATGCGTCAAGGGCAACAAGTGCTGCAGAAGAATACGCAAAACTTGCAAATGAAATCTATGGAAAAGTTAATGGAACTATTAAAGGAAATGATAATTTATCTATTGCAAAAGAAGTCGATGTTTTGATTTTATCAATACCTTATGAAAATATTGATTCTACTTGTTCTCAAATACTTTCACAAATAAAAGATAGCTGCGTTGTAGTATCACCAATTGTACCCATGGTAAAAACAGAATTGGGTTTTGAATTTATTCCACTAAAAGAAAACAAACCATTTTCATATCAATTGGTATCAAAATATATGAAAAATAAAACAAAACTTGTTTCAGCATTTCATGTAATTTCAGAGAAAAAATTAGTTGATCCAAATCTTTCATTAGATTATGATATTTTTGTGTGTGGTGATGATACTAACTCTGTAAAAATTGTAAATGAGCTAATTAATGAAATTAAAGGTCTTCGCCCAATTTACTTAGGACCTGGATCATTATCATATTTTGCAGAGATGGCAACTCCATTGTTACTTAATGCAATGATAAAAAACAAGCTAAAGAATCCTGGCATCAAGATAGTTTAAAGTCCATAGCTTGTGAATAATATTATGAATTATGCACGTCGTAGTGCAAGAAATTGGTATACAGCTATGGGTGTATTGTTTATCATTATGGCACTAATTGTTTTGGCTAGAAATATCATCATCTGGGGGCCTGGTTTTGTTTTAGATTTTTTACTAAATTCAGAAATTACGAATGAAAAAGTATCTTTAGGCATGATTGTATTTGGTAGTTTTTTGATTATTATTGGATTCAAAAAAAGAATACCAAAAAATAGTTAATGCGTTTTGCGTGTTACTTGTTGCTATCTGACAGAATTATTGATTTACAAACTCTTCAATGTTGTTTAAAGCCAAATCTAGTGTTTGTATGTCAGATAAAAACACTAATCTAAAATGTCCACTACCATACTTTGTTCCAAAACCAGAACCATGAACAGTAAGAACTCCTTTTGACTTTAACAGATCTAATACAAAATCTCTGTCTGATTTGTACCTGCTATGTTCAATTTTTGGAAATGCATAGAAAGCACCTTTTGGATTAGAACATGAAAGTCCTGAAATCGAATTTAATCTCTTTATAACAAAATCACGGCGTTTTTTCAATTCTGAAACAAATTCTGAAATGTATCCTTGCTGTCCACGCAATGATTCCAGTGCACCATATTGGACTGGCAAATTTGTCGAAATTCTAACACGTGCAAGCTTTGGTAAATTTTCTCTTATCAGATCCAGTTTTGAAGAGCTGTTAAACGCAATGTAACCTATTCTCCAACCAGACATTAAATGAACTTTAGAAAAACCATTTAAAACTATAACAGGTGAATCATTTGCTACTTTTCCAATACCTACAAATTTTTCATCAAATACAATTTGATCATAAATTTCGTCACAGATTATGTAAAGATCATTTTCATTTGCAATATCTACTAGTTCTTTTAATGATTGTTCGTTGAATACAGCTCCTGTTGGAT
>JAUYOQ010000061.1 GCA_030697975.1 Nitrosopumilaceae archaeon
AAAATCTGCTATTCTACCCCTAGTTTTATCAAATGCTATTCGTTTGTTGGTTAAAGTGAGAATACCAGAGCCAAGTGTGTCTTCATTACAGTCTTCTTGGCGTATTTTTTTTTCAGAATCTTCCATAATTAGCTTTTAATCTGTAACTGTTAGGTTATAATTTTAATGAAATTGATAAAAAAAGGAGCTGAAGGAGACCTATATCTAACCACTTGGAACAAACAAAAATCAATACTAAAAGTTAGAAAGAAAAAGGCCTATCGAAATCCATTACTTGATGAAAAAATAAGAAGACAAAGGACCATCAAGGAAGCCCAAATAATAGTTGAGGCAAAATCCTTTGGAGTAGACACTCCTTTGATTTATCTTGTTGATATCAAGAGCTGTTCTATAGTGATGCAGCATATTGAGGGAACCTTGGTTCGTGACTTGTCAGATTCAAAACTAGTACGTTGTTGTAATAAAATTGGATACATAGTTGGAACCTTACACAAAAATGGCATAATGCATGGTGATTTGACAACATCAAATTTTATTTTATCAAAAAATAAACTAGTTACAATTGATTTTGGACTTGCTAACAAAACAAGCAAGCCTGAAGACCATGCAATTGATCTTAGGTTATTAAAAGAAATACTTGGCAGCGCTCATGTTTACATTATGAAAAAAACTTGGGCAAGCTTTTTGTCTGGATACAAAGCAATAGTCGGGCCGACAAGACTAGCTCAAGTTACAAATCTAGTTTCTGTCATAGAAAGCAGGGGGAGATATGCAACAGTCGTATGATGTTTTATTTGCATCGTCAAATAAACACAAGTATCAAGAGGCAAGGATAATTCTTGCCGAATTTGGAATAAAACTTGGATTTTTTAATTGTAAATTATTGGAGATACAAAGCGATTCTATAAAAAAAATTGCATTACATAAAGTAACTAACGCATTTAATCAATGCAAAAAGGCAGTAATTGTAGAAGACGATGGCTTGTTTATTGATTCGCTTGGTGGTTTTCCAGGGCCATTTTCATCATATGTATTCACAACAATTGGAAATACCAGAATTTTACAACTTGTAAATACAAAAAGAGCTGCCAATTTTAAGTCAGTGATTGCTTATTGCGATAAAAAACAGTTAACCTTGTTTGATGCAAAGGTAAAAGGGAAAATCTCAAAAAAGATACATGGCAAAGGATGGGGATATGATCCAATCTTTATTCCACAAGGACAAAAAAAGACCTATGCTTTATTGAAAAACAAAAACAAAATCTCACACAGGTATCTCGCTTTGAGAAAATTTTCTAATTGGTTTATGTGTAGGCGGTAATCCATCTATCGATGAATCTTTCTTTGTTTTGAAGAATGACAATTCTTGATATTTCGCTTTCATCCATCACAGAAAATATGTCACTTTGCTTTACCAGCTGCATTGCAAAATGTCTTACCTCATCCATACTGAGCATATTATCGCGCTCTAGTCTGTTCCTTGAGCGTCCAATATGCATGTAAGATTTAACCTCAATAAAGTGGGCATTTGCACGATTTATCATTGAAGCAAATGCAGAAATCATGGCATCGTCGTTATTGTAATCACGAATAAGTGTAATTCTGATAACTGTTCGCGTATCAAGGGTGGCAAGCAAATTAAGCGATTCATTCCACCTCTCCCAAGAATCCTTGTATCTTGGCCTGTTTATTTGCATAAAAGAGTCATAATCTCCTGCATTAGTTGAAAGGTAAATCTGTGTTGGCAATGCGTCCTCGTCTTGTAATCTCTGAATCATCTCAGGCTCTTGACCATTTGTAACAAGAAATATCGATTTTGTTTGAGGCAATGATTTTAGATATTTTATCAACTCTGGCAACTTTGGATACATTGTTGGCTCGCCTGAAAGCGAAATTGCATAGTGGCTTGGCAGTAATGACTCGTCTAGTTTTTGTCTATCTTGCCTAGGATCGCCATAGTGTCCAACAATCAACTTTTTCCTTTCTTCCATTAGTTTTGTAACAATTTCTCTTGGTTCTGCTACTTTGTCT
>JAUYOQ010000071.1 GCA_030697975.1 Nitrosopumilaceae archaeon
GTGATTTTACATGAAAGCAAGAACTGCACAAATCAAACGACAAACAAAGGAAACAAGCGTTGTGGCTAGTGTAAACTTGGATGGAACAGGAAAAATCTCAGCAAACACAGGAATTAGCTTTCTTGATCACTTGATAACATCATTTGGAAAACACTCTATGATTGACCTTAGCGTAAAGGCAAAGTCACTTGATAATATAGAACACCACCTCATAGAAGACACTGCAATAACAATTGGTTCATGTATTGACAAAGCACTTGGAAACAGAGCAGGTATTACACGGTTTGGATATGCATCAGTACCTATGGATGAATCATTATCTGAAGCCTCAATTGATCTTGTAAAACGACAATATGGAAAGCTCAGCTTAGACATGAAACGAAACCAGATTGAAGGAATGTCAAAAGAGGACATTGAGCACTTTTTCCAATCTCTGATTCAGAATCTTAACAGCTGTATCCATGTTAGTGTAAAGTATGGAGAAAATGATCACCACAAAGTAGAATCTGCAATAAAGTCACTTGCTGTTGCATTTAGACTAGCATTAACTAAAGACAAAAAACAAAAAGGTATTCCAAGCACAAAAGGCGCAATGTAATGGTTAGAGTTGCAATATTTGATTATGGAGCAGGAAATATTTTTAGCTTAAAAAACTCGCTTGAAAAAAATAATGCAGAAGTAGACGTCATAACAAGCTTTGATAATTCAAACAATTATTCTGGCTTGATTTTACCCGGTGTTGGAAACTTTGATCCTGCGATTAAAAGTATCCGCGAACGCTCAAAAAAACAATTTAATGATTTTGTAAAAGACAAGATTCCAGTTTTAGGTATATGTCTTGGAATGGAAATGTTTTTTGAAAAAAGTGAGGAGGGAAAAGAAAAAGGACTAGACATAATGAAAGGTGAGGTAGTACTGCTTCCAAAAAATATGAAAATACCTCACATGGGATGGAACAACATTCAGATAAAACAACAAAGCAAAATCTTGGAAGGGGTTAAGGATGGATCTTGGGTTTACTTTGTTCACTCATATAGAGTCAAACCAAAAAATGAT
>JAUYOQ010000075.1 GCA_030697975.1 Nitrosopumilaceae archaeon
TAACTGTAGGACTTTCTAATACTTTTGAAGAAATCAACACAACTGTAGCTATCTTGAAAAAGGTTGTAAAAGAACTACGTGAAGTGTCTCCATTTAAGACAAAATATGGTCTTTGAAATTAAATTCTGATTAGTAACTTACTTTTTTGTTGAATTATAATTAATGTCAAAAGCGATAGCACTAATGTCAATATGATATAGCTTCCAAACTCTGGAATTACAAAAGTACCAATTATATCGATTTGTGTATCGCCTTTTTCAAATGCAAACTTGAGAGTACGATAATCTCTAGTTGATGAGGATTCTTCAAAAGTAATTTCTGAACCATCAATAAAAATAAGATATCTCTCATCTACCCCATCACTTTTTTTTGCATCAATAAACGATCGTGGCAACTCTAATGTTATTATGCCATCACGTTCAGCCTCTATTGTTACAACTAGACCTAAAATTTTTGGCTCAACTTGAATATTTTTTATCGTGCCACCATTGATCGTATATGGAACATCAAATGTGCCAAAACTTCCAGCATCAACTTCAAACAGATCAGTTGTTGTTACGCCAGTTTCTGCTGGTTTAAATTCAAAATTTGTCTCAGCTATGTTTCCTGAATAGGCTGCTCTTACAAGATATGTTCCCTCTCTGGCCCATTGAGGTCCCTTTGCAATCAATGTTGTTGTAAATGTACCATCTTGCGCAACACCAAGCTGATCAATTTGAACTAGTGTTTCTCCATAAAAAATTTGAAGTGATACTGGTGAATCAAGTATGACTGCCCTGACCTTACCTGATACAACGACAGTATCTCCTTCTTCATAAAATCCTTCAGCTACATCTATACAAATTAATTCATCTATGACATCACAAGTTTCTTCAGTTGTTTGTGCAAAAACTGGGATGAATGATATCGACAAAAAAATTAGTGCAAGGTAAATTTTCTTGTATTGCACGAAAAAGTTGATGCCTGATCGTATATTTCCTTTACTAATAAGTAAAGCAATTAAAAAATGAAAAAAGTAGATGTGATTTTTAGTACTTTGGTAACACGTTCAGTCTAGATCTTGCAGACACTGCAATTATTGATATGATCGCAACTGCTAGAATCATGACTGCGATTGTGCCAAATTCTGGGACGACAAAGGTACCAATTATCTCAATTTCTTCTGTTCCAGCCGGGAACATTATTGACAATGTTCTAGTGTTTGATCTTGTA
>JAUYOQ010000078.1 GCA_030697975.1 Nitrosopumilaceae archaeon
TGCTGCTACTATTATCATTGGTTGGCCTGATGAGACACCTGATGAAACGCAATATACAATTGATATGATGGCAGACTTTAGGGCCACAAACTTCCGTGGCCTTGTTGCGCCGTTACTTTATCAGGACTTTTCTGAGAAAAACTCTATGCACTTTGGAAACCTAAATGAGGCGCAATTTACACTGTTTTGGAAATGTTGGGAGAATAATTTGCAAGTAATTAATGATATAATTCCAATCATACTTCGCAACAAGACCTATGGACCACCAATGAAGCTTGTCATGTATGGCATGATAAAGGCAGGAACATGGGCAATCATGAGATACTTGCGAGGCTTGTGTAAGGATCTTTTCAATGGCAGACTGCCAGAAGAAATCGTTGAAAAATATGCAAGAAGCAGATCTGTTACTGCTCCACTATACACAAAATAGATTTACAGATTTTTTAGTGCTTGATCAACAAGCGTATTTCTTTTTGGAGTCATTACAATAAAGTAAACCTTGTCTGCCCGCTCTATCGCATTTACCGTTTTGTAAGAGTTTGCGTTAATATCATACTCTAGAATTTTTCCATCAAGTGTTCCTTTTGTGTATATCAAAAGATAGACATCGCCAGTTGAGGGGCTGAGTGGGATTATAGAGAAAACATATCCTTTGTACGAGTTTATTGGCATTGTGTTTTTCATTGGTGGAATAACTGATGCCATGTATCTGAAGATATCTTCGACTGTGTCAAACTCTTCATATTCTACATGCATTATTTTTTTATAAGAATTACAGTATAATAACCTAGAGCATATTATTTGGCAGATCTAGTGATTGTACAACTAGACAAAACTAGACATATTTTGTGATTTTACTGTGGATTTTGTGTTGATCTTTGGTCAGCATGCTAACGTGTAATTAAATTCCAGCACTAATATTTCCGGCGTTCAAGTTCTTCCATTCATTTTTCTCGTTTTTTATTTGCTGATCTTCATAGACTACGAATTGATCAAAAGTATTGGTACCGATCACTTTCAATGTAAAAATAATTTCTTCACTCTCAACACTTTCATAATTATATTCTAACCAAATTCCAACATCAAACGGACTTTGTGCGTTTAATGGTCTTGTG
>JAUYOQ010000079.1 GCA_030697975.1 Nitrosopumilaceae archaeon
TACAACTGTATCAATACCATGAATCTTCATTCTGTCTGATTTTGCAAGCTCCCATGCGCCGTTGCCTCCAACTACAACATGAAAATTGTACTTTTTCTTTAGCTGAATTACTTTGGCACACATTCGCTTAAACTTCATTGCAACATAAGACAATTTTTCAGGCGACATTGTAGTTGTAACAGGTGCCATGCCCAATGGATCCATTACATTTATCCCAACAACTTTGGTGTCAGGGCCAATTGACTTTTCCAAATAATCGGGATTTGCAACAAAGACCTCGTCTCTTTTGTATCCCTGAAGTAAGGCGCTTTCAACTCGTCGCAGTCCAACTTGAGCTACTTTTGCCTCGCCAGTTTTAGGATCGGTTTCAACTGCAGGACAAAATACCTTATCAAACACCCATTCAGGAAGAAGCTCATATGGCCCACAGGCGATAAAACCGTAAAGAAAGTTTCCCCTGTAATTTGTCATAAGACTGCGATCCGCAGTAAGAACAATCCTTTTGCCTGCCAACTTTAACTCTTTCCTTTTAATATGATATAAATCATTTACGACAAGTTTTTTGAATAAAATCACTTATTTTTTAGCTGATACAACATAGTATTATGAAAGATAGTGCAGAACCACGACACGTAGAGCCTCATATCAAAGATTTAAGTGCAATGAGGGATTTTGTGTTTGGTTTTGGAGATGGCATAAACACATCGCTTGGTATAGCTGCAGGTGTTGGTGGAGCTAATGTGGCATCAGACATTATCATACTTGCAGCACTAGTTGGAATGTTTACTGGCGCAAAGGCAATGGCAGTACAAAACTATCTTGCTGTAAAATCGCAACGTGAACTGCTAAACTCTGAAATTGCAAGGGAAAACTGGGAGATTGAAAACAAGCCAGACCTTGAGCGAAAAGAAATTGAAGATATTTACAAAGAAAAAGGATTTTCAGGCAAAGATCTTGAAATGATAGTTAACAAAATTACATCAGACAAAAAAGTCTGGCTCAAAACAATGCTTACAGAAGAGCTGAACCTAAACTTGGAGATTGCAGGCCATCCACTAAAAAGTGCATTTAGAATGTTTGGCTCTTTTCTGCTTGGCGGGATGTTGCCAATAATTCCATTTTTCTTTGGAGAAGGTTATACTCCACTTTTTATTGCAATTGGAATTAGTCTAACAACATCATTTTTGGTTGGTGCAGTAAAATCAAGGATGGCAAACACCAGCATCATTAAAGGAGGAATTGAGATGACAGGACTTGGAACAGGTATAGCGTTAATTGGGTTTGGAATTGGAAGTGAGCTTGTAAATCTTGGAATTATTGATGTCTAGTCTTTTCTACCATATTTGCGATGTTGGCTGCTATTGCACCTGCTCCAATCCCATTATCAATATTCACTACAGACAAACCAAGGGAACAACTCTGCAACATTGAGGCAAGGGCTGCAACTCCTTTTTCACCATAACCATACCCAATAGATGTAGGAACTCCAATTACTGGAATGTTTACAAGTGATGAGACAAGTGATGCAAGCGCCCCTTCCATTCCAGCTACAGCAATTATTGATGATACATCTTCAGAAATGAGTTTTTTTAAAACAGGAAACATCCTGTGCATTCCGGCAATTCCAATGTCATAGCTGCAAATGCATGTGCAATTCATTGCCTCACACATGAGCCGAGCCTCTTCAGCAATCCCAATGTCAGATGTTCCTGCAGTAACAATTCCTACCTTTCCGCCATTTTTTCTTGTGTCCTTTTTGTAAATTAGAACCGAAGTAGAGTTTTTTCCTGTTTTTACTTTTAGCCTACTTTTTTTTGCAAAACTAACTATCTTAGAATAATCATTTTTCTTTAGTCTAGAAACCAACACACAATCAGACTTTATCAGAACTTTTTTGATAATGTTTTTGATTTCTTCAGGCTGTTTGTTTTCAGCAAAAACTACTTCAGGAATTCCTTTCCTCTGTTTTCGTCCAGTGTCAAGCTTAGCATAGTCTTCGATTTTGTCAATTGAATGAAGAGACAGCATCTTTTGTGCTTTTGCAACAGAAATTTTTCCCAACTTTAATGACTGTAAAATATCATAAAGCTCCATATCTTGCTACTATGGATTTTGGATAAAAATCTTATAAATTAAGACCTGATATTGCAGCTTTCACACTATCGATGCCTTTTGAAAACCAATCCTTTTCTTCGCTGTTTAGTTCAAGCTCGATTATTTTTTCAACCCCGTTTTTGCCAATTACTGCAGGAACCCCAATTGAAACATCAGAGTATCCATATTCGCCATCAAGTGGAGTTGCTACAGGAATAACCAACTTTTCGTCTCTTAAAATGGCAACAACTATAGTAGAGATTGCATTGCCTGGCGCATGAACTGTTGCACCCTTTAACTCAATTACCTTTGCAGCAACCTCTCTTGTTGATTTAACAATTTCTTCTAGCTTTGATTGTGGTAAAATCGAAGAAAGCGGAATTCCAGAAACTGAAGTAAATCTAGCTAGGGGCAACATGTTTTCGCCATGCTCTCCTATTACCATTG
>JAUYOQ010000095.1 GCA_030697975.1 Nitrosopumilaceae archaeon
TGTGATTCCAGTTTCTTCTTTTGTTTCTCTAATCACTGCTTGTTCAGGGCTTTCATTATTTTCTATTTTGCCTTTCACAAAATCCCAATGACCTGTAGGATAATGCAAAAGTAAGAAAAGTTTTTCCTTATCTTCTTCAATAAATAATACTGTACCTGCAGATTGCTCTTTTATCATTTTTTTATCAATGCCTTAGCTATTTGCCAAGACGTCGCTTTCGTTTTTGAAAAGTTCGTATGGCTCGCATCAAATCAATTTTTCGAAATTCGGGCCAAAAAATATCCATAAAAACAAGCTCACTATATGCACTTTGCCAAATTAAAAATCCACTCAAACGCTTTTCTCCCGAAGTACGTAAAATCATATCGGGTGATGATTGCGGCAGATGTGATGTGTAAAGGTTTGACTCTATTACATCTTTGTTAATGTCTTTTATGTCAAGATTGCCTTCCTTTATCTTAATGCCAATCTTTTTGACTGCATCCACAAGCTCGTTTTGGCCTCCATATGCTATTGCGATATTAAGATAATGACTGTCATAGTCTTTTGTTGCTACATCTAGTCTGTGCAAAACCTCCTTTATTGACTCTGGCAGTAACTCAACTCGTCCTATTGCTTTTACCCTCATCTTAGTTCGATGAATCCTAGGATCATTGTACAGCTTTTCTAGACGCTCTTTTATCAATTTGAAAAGATACTCAAGCTCCTCATCGTTTCTTTCAAGGTTTTCTGCAGATAATGCATATAAGGTAATGATTTTAATATCAAATTCCTCGCACCAATCCATTAGATTTTCAACAGCGTCTGCTCCTCTCCAATGACCAGTTTTTGGCATAACCAGGTTTCTTTTAGCCCATCTTCTATTGCCATCTAAAATAATAGCAATATGATTAGGCATGTCGTCTCTAAGAATTTCTTTTTCAAGTTTTTTAGAATAGAGTCTGTAAAGACCGGATAAAACAAATGTGACTTTTTTTATTCCGTTAATATTTGTCCACCCTTCTTTTTCCTATATTTGTGGAATAAAAGGGTGGCAGATATCAGTGTTATTGCCAATCCAATTAACAATGGTGGTATAAGAGTAAACGAGCTTTCATCATTAACAAGCATGTTAGTAAACTGTGCTACTGTAGGATAGAGAGCCCCAAGTACAATTAATCTTAGACTATCAGAAATTGCTCTTAAACTTCCACTTAACCAATTGCTAAGAAGCATTCCTCCAAAAATTGATCCGATTCCCATCCACAAAAACGGTAAACCGCCAGCAACGAATTGTCCAATTATTACTTTGTCTGTGATTATATTTATCACTCCATTGTCTCGTGCTAACAAGCTTGTATCTAATGATGAGATTCCAGACTGTATTGATGCTAAAATAAGAATTATGCCAGCTACAAAAGTAAATATTCTAATGAATCCAGCCGGTGTTGGTTTTGCCCAGCTTGACCAAACTCTATCAACATCAAATGCTCTAATAAGAAATGCTCCACCAAGTACACTAATCAAGACAGCAAAGATTTCTTTTGTATATCCAACAACAGAAGCAATTCCTCCAATCAACAACAAAATTCCTGGGACCCCAAGAACAAATTTTGAATACTTTGAATCATAAATTAACATTTTAAGATATTTTCCAAAAACTGCATAGGAATATTCAACAGTTCTACTAACCCGCATTACAACTCTTTGTACAGAAACAATAGGAAGAACATTTTGAATAATTGGAATTACGCTTTCGTCGTCTTCTCCATCAGAAACAATAACTGCACCATTTGCTGAAAATTTTTCTAAAACTTTTCTTATCTCTACTGCGATCTTCTCATCAGCTTCAACTCCCTTATTTTTTGTACCGGCTACCGTAATGACTTCGGTCTGATACCCTTTGCTTACCAAGTCCTCATATGTCCTTATGGCATAAAAAATAGAATTTGAATCAGCATCCTCAGGATCTTCAAGCGCAAGTCTTTGTGCTGCTTCTATACAAGCATCTCTTCCAATAACAGGAGTTACAATTCCTGCCTTTTCACCTACGTCATTATCTCTATCAACACAGATTACAAGCAGTCTGCTCGATGTAGGGGATTTTATGTCCTTTTGTAGCTTTCTTGTATCCTGTGACATATCATACCAACATTACAAAATAACCTTTTAACACTTCCCTACTTTTGAAAATAGTAGACTTAGTATTTTGAAGCAGAAGCGTCAAATTATGGCCTAGTCGAATCAGACGCAGAAACAAAGGATTTTGACTCTTCTTTTAGCTGATCAATTTTTTTCAATATTTCTTCAATATTCTGTTTATCTGAACCTTCTTTTATCATATTGGCAACAACAATTGTTTCTCGTATGTTGGAGTTTGTTGCTCTAAGTGCTTCAATGTAATTCAAATAACTTTCTTGCCATTCTTGTGAAGCATTGCTTTCAACAAGTTGTATTATTTGCGAATTTATCTGCGAAGATGAAATTTCAGCAACTTCAATGAACTGATCAGGAGTTATATCACCATTTAGCATTTTTTGAAATTCTTTTTCAATGCCATCAACTAATACTCTATGAATTTCCTTTATTCCATCAAGATGTGATTTAAAATCAGAAACAACAAAAGTAGCATCATATCTTTGTGGAGTTAACCAAACAAAAAAACTGGCAGTTGTTATGGCAATCAGTATTACTATAGTTAACCAAACTCCTTTTTTTGAGGCCAATTGTAAGGTTCTACAAATAGCGGTTTATAATATGATTTACGTTTAATTCTACAATTAAATGGCCAAAAACCATCAAGATTATTTATTTTAGATCACCAAGTCATAAAAAATGGTAAAAATTTATTATTTTTTTACAATTAATCGTGAATTTAACGAAAATTGATCATAAAAAATTCAGCGTCATCCAGTTTATAGTTAAATAAATTTTACATTTCCTTCCTAAATACCACCATCTCTGTGATTTGATAGAATGGTAACAGCATATTGTGTAAAATGCAGAAAAAAAGTTGACATCAAAGATCCCAAAGAGACAAAATTGAAGAATGGTCGACCAGCTACTAAAGGCACTTGCCCACATTGTGGAACTAATGTTTTCCGAATAGGCAAAACTTAGGCCACGGTCTTCTTTTTTGATCTAAACCAATATAGGGACAAATACGTAATGTTCATTGTTGGCGAGGATAGAATACGAGAAACTACTGAAGCGAATTCAGGACAGTGTTTCAAAAAATAAAAGTGAAACCACGAGATTCGAACTTCCTCTAGTAGATGTTATGTGGGAAGGACAACGAACATTTCTTAGAAATTTTTCAGAATTTCCAAAGGTTTTACGAAGGGACCCAGACAAGGTCCTGCAGTATTTATCAAAAGAGTTTGCCGTTCCTGCCGAAAGAGTGGGTGAAAAGGCCATCTTTATTGGAAAAAGAGAGCCACAAGACTTTACACGTCTTTTTAAAATCTATGTTAAAGACTATGTAGAATGCCCTACCTGCAAAAGTCCTGATACAAGAATAGAAAAGGAAAAACGAATTTCATTTTTAATATGTGAAGCCTGTGGGGCTAAATCCACACTGAAAGGTAAATATGCGTAATGCCATTTTCTGTTCGAGTTGCCAATTACCAAGGCAACCAGATGCTCAACATTTGTGACTCACATCTTTTGGGAAAAAATGTATCTGAAAATGATCTGACTATAAAAATAAGTAGAAATTATTATGGTGAAAAGATAATTGAAAAAGAAGAAGCAATTACACTTTTGAAAAGTTGCTCAATAATTAACATGGTTGGAAAAGAAACAATTTCTCTGTCATTAAGCTTGGGTATTGGTGTACAACAAAGTATCAAAACTATTGATAGTGTTCCTTTCCTAATAGTTTTCAAAATGTAAATCACCACAATTATATACAAACTTGGAGATATTTGCCAAGTGGGTAAACGTAAAGTTCTCAATGAAAGTGAATTAAAAGAAATTCGATTGCCAGAACAAGGAGAACTTCTTGGACGAGTAATCAAACTTCTTGGCAGTGATCAAGTTTTAGTAAAATGTACTGACGACATAACAAGGCGTGGTAGAATTCGTGGTAAATTAAAACGTCGAATTTGGATTCGTGACAATGACATTGTTGTAATTGCCCCATGGGATTTTAAAGCAGACGAAAGAGGAGATATAGTATGGCGATTTACATTACCCCAAGTTGACTGGTTAAAGACAAACGGCCATTTGCCAAAAGACTTCTAAGATCAGCTGAAATTAATTTTTATTCATCAATTTCTATAACAAAATGTTGCCAGAAAAAATAGTAGATAAATTCGAACATGAAACTGATAAAAAATTAGACACACAATCAAAACACAAAATCTTCGATGGATTCAAAAATAACAAAACAATCAACGAAGTTCTAGACAAAACAACAATAATGACTTTGCATGACCTGATAAACAAACACATAATTTCTTATGTAAATGGAGTGGTTCGTTCTGGAAAAGAATCACAGTTGTTTTGGGCAGTAGATAAAAACGGGAAAGATATAGCACTTAAGATATATCTTGTAAGCACATCTAGCTTCAAAAAACGTGCGTCATACATTTTAGGCGATCCTAGATTTTCAAAAATAAGAAAAGGTACCAGAAATTTGGTATATTTATGGGCAAAAAAAGAATTCAGAAACCTGATTCAATGCGTTGAACGTGCCATTCCTTCTACCAAGCCGATATATGTAACAAAAAACATTCTTGTGATGGAATTTGTAGGAAAAAACGGCGTTCCTGAAAAAACCCTAGTTGAAGCAGAAGTTTCTCAAAAAGACTATGAATCAACTATATCACTAATTAAGCGGTTGTATAAGGAGGCAAAGCTTGTACATGGTGATTTATCAGAATTTAACATTTTCAAAACTGAAAATGGACTGATGTTATTTGATCTTGCTTCCGGAGTTGACATACATCATCCAAATGCTCATGAATTTCTTAAAAGAGACATTAATAATATATCAAAATTCTTTGTTAAACGAGGTCTAACAGTTGCTAACCCAGCTGATATTTTTGAATTGGTGACAAAATGAGCTTTGAAAAATTAATTCGAATACCAACTGACAGGATAGGTGTACTTATTGGTAAATCAGGCCAAGTAAAAGAAAAGATTGAAAAAATTTGTCATATCGAACTAGAAATTGATAGTGAAACAGGCGAAACCATAATCAGAAGTCGGGGGAAAATTGAAGACATTCAACCTTTCAAAGCAATGGAAATTGTGACAGCAATAGGTCGAGGTTTTTCTCCCGACAATGCATTGAGATTACTAAAAGGTGAAAACACATTACATGTAATAGACTTAAGGGAGTTTGGAGCAAAATCTCCTGCACAAATTGAAAGGATAAAAGGGAGAATTATCGGAGAGGGAGGTAAGGCGAGGAAAAATATGGAAAAACTAAGTGATACAAATATCTCAGTTTATGGAAGAACTGTTGCAATAATTGGGGAAACACACAAGCTTAAACTTGCTGTAGAAGCAATTTCATCAATTTCACTTGGGAGTATGCATGGTTCAGTGTATGGTAAACTTGAAGCTGCAAGAAGGCGAGACAAGCTTGAAAAACTAAAACTATGGGAAGATCAAAATGTCTTCTAGCAAAGAATCTTTTAATCAAATCTCCCCAAGTGAGTTTTTTTATAGAAATCGTGATCTTGCCGGCTTTAGCAATCCTACAAGGTCACTTTACACAGCCGTAAGAGAATTTGTAGAAAATGCACTTGATGCATGTGACCAGGCAGGAATCCTACCAGACGTTTACTTGTCTATAAAAGCAGTTGATGACGAACAGGCAGACCCAAAGCCATACATTCTTACTGTAAAAGACAATGGGCCAGGAATAGACTCAAAACACATTCCACTAGCATTTGGTACCGTTTTGTATGGTTCAAAATTTGGATTAAAACAAGCACGAGGGATGTTTGGTCTTGGAGCAACGATGGCTATTCTATATGGTCAAATCACAACCAACAAACCAGTAGTAGTTAAAAGCTCACCTGATGGGCAAAGTCAAGACGAATATGAATTACTTTTAGACATTCAAAAAAACAAACCCATCATAGTAAAACACAATACAAAAGAAGTATCAAAAAGAGGCCTTTCAGTAAGCATCTGTCTTGAGGGTGATTACTCAAAAGCTGGTGCAAAAATCAGAGACTATGTGTATCAAACATCATTGATTACTCCATATGCTACAATTACCTTTGAAGATCCAAAAGGCGAAAAATTTCATCAAACTAAAATTGTAAAAACAATGCCTCTACCACCTACCATCATAAAACCTCATCCTCATGGAATTGATGTTGAAACAATAAGAAGAATGATGGCTGACTCTCATTTTCAAATTCCAACAGTTGATAACAAAATGATTGAAAAAGTAAGAAAAGAACTTGGTTTGAAAAAAAATAATTTGAATTATTCAGAAATCATGGAAAAGGCCAGCAAACGATGGCCTGGTCTATCTCGTCATGTTAGAGTTGTAATTGCAGTTATGTCATTTCTCAAAATGGATTTTGAGAAACTAAGCAAAATAAGAATTGATGATATGGATATAGCAAACAAGATACTGGCATATTGGGATTTTGGGGAATCAAAGTCGGTATCTATAGATTTAGATCCGGAAAGTGAATACTATAAGCAACTTACAAATACAGTTCAGGGTGAAACTCTAATTTCATTTTTAACAAAACGATTTCAACGTATAGGTCAAGCAACCGCAGTAAAATTTACTGCATTTGCAAACTTGAAACCTGAAAAAAGGATTGGAACAATGACTAATCAGGAGCTAGTTAAACTAAGCGATTCTTTACAAAAATTCGAAGACTTTCTCTCGCCAGATCCTAGTTGTCTTGCTCCACTAGGAGAAGAACCACTGAAAAAAGGTATGGAACAATTTTTCAAACCTGATTTTTTAGAGGTTGTACAACGAGGGGCTTCAGCATATTCAGGATTTCCATTCATAGCTGAAATGGGAATAGCATATGGTGGGGAGATTAAAAGTGTTGGACAAACAGTATATCGTTTTGCAAACAGAATCCCATTGCTTTATGATGAGGGAAGCGATGTGGTATTAAAAGTGGTAAATGAGATAGACTGGACACGCTATAAAGTGAAAAATGATGCCCCACTAGTCATAGTATCTCATATTTGTTCAACAAGAATTCCTTACAAAACAGTTGGAAAGGAAAATGTGGCAGACAGGCCTGAAATAGAACGCGAATTACGACTTGCCTTACAGTTTTTGGCTAGAAAATTAGCAACTTTCATGTCTAAAAGAGGACATGCAGAAATGGAAAAAAAGCGAGCAAACCTGTACTCAAAGTATATCCCACTAGTTGCACAATTTTGCACAGAGCTTGCAGGCAAGAAAAAAGAACCTGATTATAAAAAAATGCTGAAGATGGAGGCCATGGTTGAAGAATAAATCAAAAAAAATATCCAAAACTAGTGAAGAAAGAAGAGAATCGCTCGCTAGGCTGTTACAGGAACAAGGATTAAAGATCTATAGCGAATTAGATAGAGGTGAATTTCCAAAGTTTTCAGTTCCAAGCAGATCTGTTAGTAATATAGTCTATGATAAGAAACTTCGCCAATATGTCCTCGGTAACACTGCAAGCATCAGAAGTGCGCGAAACATGTCACAGCTTCGCTCATTTGCACAGCTAATTTGGTTAGCGTTTTTTGCAAACAGATTAGTTCAAGAAAAAAAATCATCTACACTTAGAGATATTTACTATTCATCACAAGCATTTTCTATAGATTTTGAAGATCAGCCAGAATCAGACAACATAATTGTTGATTTAGAAGCTGTTTTAGCAAGACCAAGAGAGGATCTTCACATATTTCCTGAAGAGAGAAGTAGTGTCTTTGGTGATCTTACTATAGAATATACAGTACCTGGATACGAAGGCAAGCGAACAAACCTTTCTGATCATCCTGACGGTTACTTGATAGGGCCAAGTCTTAGCAGCGCAGAACTAGTTGACACAAGTGCTGAATTGGTTATAGCAATAGAAAAAGGTGGACTGTTTACACGATTTGTAGAAGAAAAAATTGATAAAAAATTCAAGGCTATCATAGTTGATACTGCAGGACAAGCTCCTCGTGCTACAAGGTATTTGCTTAAAAGATTACACAATGAAATGGGCCTTCCAGTTGTAATTTTAACTGACGGTGATGTATATGGCGAACATATAGCTATGGTAATAAAATCCGGCTCTGCAAATGCAGCGCATCTACGTGAATTAACTGTTCCTGACGCAAAATGGATAGGTGTCTGGGCTACAGATATTGAAAAGTACAAGCTTCCCACAATTCCAATGACTGAATCTGATATAAAGCGAATTTATGATTTACAAAAAGATCCTAGATATCAAGAAGGTATATGGAAAAAAGAATTAGAGGTTTTTCTTAAAATAAAAAGAAAGGCAGAGCTTGAGGCATTTTCCAAATATGGCCTCACAAATATTACAGACAAATATCTGCCAGAAAAACTTGAAATTGCAAAAAGCCTATGATTTTTTTACTCGTAAAGTAAGAACGCCATTTCTATATTTGAAATCAACAATTTGCATATCTTGTGAGCCTTCGATTGGGATCTCTTTTGAAAAATGATTTGACCCACGTATATACAAAATTCCTTCAACCAAACGTACCATGATCTTGTCTTCAGGTCCTGGAACTTCGGCAACAAAAACAACTTCTTGATCGCCTTTTATCAGATCATATACCCAGTTTTTAGTTTCTGCTTCATGTGACGTGTACTTTGGTTTTTCTTCTTTTGTTAATTTTTTGATAACATGTACCCAATAAAACATTGTCAGTGTAGCCGCACCAATTAAAATAAAGCTAACAAAGCCTACATTTGCTCGCTGTGCCATGACGTATACTATTCCAAGAAATAAAATCACCATAATTGGAATAACAAAATTTAATGACTGTTCGTTAGAATAAGCTCCTCTATAACTTGCCATTTAGATCCTTCGAGTGTTTACCAAATATAAAGCATCTTTGATTTTTATTATCAAGTTCATGTTATCAAAGTGTTGAAAGAGAAAAATTCCAAATTTTCAACAAATGAAATATTTTTGAAAGGAACAATTATTGCAATAATAATTACAATTCCATCTATTACGGCTTTTTTTATTGGATGGCATTTTTTAAATGACTTGATTATATCAGCAATAATCAGTGTAGTAATACATTTCATATAGGGTTTTTCCTTTAAAATATTAAAAAGAATTTTTACTAACAAAAATTTGTAAAACGACATTTAATTATAATGACATAACCTCTATCGATTGTGGATCTAAGCAAAATAGAAAATGATCTTATTTCAGAAATTAAACTTACAAAAATCCAGGCACAAGTGTTTCTTTTAGTTGTAGCCGAAGGAAAAATGACTGTTGATGTAATTGCAAAAAAACTAGGAATTTCTATAACCGAGGCACTAAATGTTGCAAAAAAACTTGTTGAGATTGGCGGTTTTATTGATATGTCAGAAATAGAATACGAGGCAATGCATCCTAGATTTACTTCAGTTAATATGTATAGAAGAATGTGTGAAAGAGAAAATATAAAATTTCAAAGAAATGTAACAGTGGACAATATTGGAATTGCATTAGAGAAGTTTTATGATGATGTAAGGACTAAATAGAACAATTATTACGTGAAGTTTAATGAGTGTAGAAATGGAAACTTGTAATCATCAACCGGTATATTTTGCTGCAGTAAACATCAACATAAACGAGCGAACTATCGGCTCTGTTGATGTTTGGAGATGTGGTGTCTGTAAGAAAAAATTCTGTGAAGAAAAACAATTAGGCATTGAAACACTTACAGAAATAGTAGGAATGCCAAAGATCGAGCCTGATGAAAAATGGGCAGTATCTATATGTAAATTACAAAAAGGAAAAGACAAATGGCGTCTTGTTAAACTAAAAGAAAATTCTGAAGTTAAACACGAATGTTTAGATGAAAAGGTTATTGCCTTAAAGATCAAAGACTACAAAATAGAAGATGCCAATCATTGGAGTTTTTTTGTTGAAGATCATCTTAATAGAGCAGTTGAAATCTAAATTAAAAAATTGAACATCAAAGTACATATCAATAATGTACATGGAAGCCAGATGGCAGCCAAAATAACTGGAAAATTTACAATAGATGACAACTCTTTTAGATTTAACGCCATTGCCTTTGGAAGGATTGGTGGTCAGAATGTGGGTGCTAAAATCTCAAAATCCACAGAACAATCATTGAAGGAATTAGGATATGACGTTGACGAAGTTATTTCAGAGCTTCAAAAATGCCTTTTACAAGGCGATATTATTCTACCAGAGGGACTAAAACGAGAAACTTTTGTTGACGACTAGAATTCAGCATCTAGCAGGGCTTTTTCACAATTACAGCTTCGTGTTTTTGGAATATCATTAATTAAAACGGTTAACAGCTTTTTTGTTGCATCGGAATTTTTTGATAATGTTTCAATTACTTCCTTTGCAGTTACTGGTTTTTCTGCCCATACGTCATAGTCTGTGACAGATGAAATTGAAGCATAGCACATTTG
>JAUYOQ010000115.1 GCA_030697975.1 Nitrosopumilaceae archaeon
TCATTACGGTAACAACTTTTCCAATCTTGTAATAGTGTAGGCCACATTCCCCAACTAGTGCAGTAACTGCTGATGATGCATGTATGGTATTTGTCTTGATTTTTTCCTGAATGGCCCTTGTTCGAAGCTCGATGTGGGTTGTTGCAATGTAAGGGTCACCATATGACAGCAAGACAATGTTTTTCTTTTTTGCATTTTTTAGGATCTCTTGTCCGTCTTCTACCATCCAGCGCTTTACAGCTTTGAACTCGCTTCTGACTAGTTTTTTGAGCTTTGTTATATCTGATTTTGCAATTATGCTTGTAAATTGTTCAAGATAGACAATGTCTGCTTTTTTTAGAATGTTTTGTGCATCAAGGGGAATTGATCCGAGTCCTGATATTCCAAGACCCACAAACCACAACATCTACTTTGTTTTGTCGTGTAGTCTTTTTAAATGCTGTAAGGTGTGTTTTAGAACTTCGATTGAGCGTAGATATTCATCAATTGATACTTTTTCATCAATTGTATGTGAAGAGTGAGGATCCCCAGGACCATATGTCACTACGGGCACATTCAATTGATTGCCAATTATGTTCATGTCGCCTGTTCCCGTCTTTCGGATAAGTGTTGGTCTTGTGTGTTCTACATCAATAACTCCAAGTGTAAATGCACGAACCAGTGGTGAGTTGTGGGGAGCTTCAAAAGGTTCTGTCTCATCTAAGATTGAATAAAATGCATCAACTTGACGTTTCTTTGAAACTTCTTGAACAGAGTTTGCAATTTTTTCTTCAACCATCTTGCAGTTCATGTCAACTGGAATTCTAATATCCATTACAGCATCGCACTGCTGTGGAATTATGTTATGGCTTGTACCGCCCTTTATTTCTGTGAGTGCAACAGTAAGCATCATTCCTTTGTTTTTCTTGTCCTGTCCTTCTTCTAGCACTTTTCTTAGGTCCCGCGTAAAAATCAGCGATTCTTCAATTGCATTTTTTGAAAGCCATGGTGCACTTGCGTGTGCGCTGTTTCCAACATCCACCTTTAGGTTTATTGCGATTCGTCCCTTGTATGCAATGGTTACCTGCTTTAGACCGCTTGGCTCACCAAATATTGCATAATCAATATCTAGTTTTTTTGTTACAAGATTTTTTACTCCTATTGCGTTTCCTTCCTCGTCTACTGCGCCAACAAACATTATGGTGCCATTATTATTTTGAATCGTAGCTGCAGCAAACAACATTGCCATTAGTGGTGCTTTTGCAACAGATGCGCCGCGACCATAGAGATAGTTTCACTCCTTTCTTACATTTATTTTTCCAGGTACTGTATCCATGTGACCACACAAAAGAACCTTAGGTGAGCCTGACCCTTTCATCGCAATCAGATTTCCTACCTCATCTGTGTGTATGTCCTCAAATCCTAGATCATCGCACTTGTCTGCAAGAAAATCTGCCATTGGTTTTTCTGAAAGTGATGGTGTGTAAAGCCTCAAGGCCTTCTCAAGCATCTTTACTGAGAATCTAGGAGTAATTGTAAATACAGAGTCCATTTCTATTTGTTCGAATTTAATGCGTAATCTATCATCAATGATGGAATATCTACCCCACAGACCCTAACTGTGTTTTTGTATTCCGTTGTGTTGTTAACTTCATGAACTACTAGTCCTTTGTCTTTGCTTTCCATCAAATCTACTCCTACTATTTGTCCTTGGACTGCATTTTTTGCCTTGATACATATATCTTCCATTTCCTTTGTT
>JAUYOQ010000117.1 GCA_030697975.1 Nitrosopumilaceae archaeon
GGTTACTCCAAATTTTTTTGCAATCTCATCAAAAGGTGTGGAAACTAGAGGAAATGTCCATTGTATCTCATTTAGGATCTCTTTGTCAAGATTATCCATTTCTGTTTTCAATGCAATAACATTTTTCCTTGTAATTAAAAATGTAACGTGATTCTTTGAATCTATAAATATAATTCAAAAGCTCGCTGATCGTTGATTGTAGACCTCAACCTAAAGGGAAATCTAGTCATTGTTGTAGGGGGCGGAGAAGAAGGTCTAAAAAAAGTCAATTCGCTATTGACTCAGGATTGCAAGATACTAGTTGTCAGCGATAAGATAAACACTCAACTTGTAAATTATATCAAAAAAAAGAAACTACAGTTTAAAAAAATAAAGTTAAAGGACGCAGACTTTCTTTCAAAATACAAGCCGTTTCTTGTCATGGCAGCAACAGATGACAAAGAGCTAAATAGAAAAATCGTACAAAAAGCAAAGAAAATGAGATGTTATGTATATGCCGCAGATGATCCTGAGGTTAGCGATTTTGCCCACCCATCTGTCATCAACATAGATGATACGGTACAGATCGCAATTTCTACTGGTGGCAGAAGTCCTGCAATGGCAAGAAAGATAAAATTACAGGCAGAAAAGGTTTTTAAAAAAATCATAAAAAAAGAAGATATTTACCAAATAAGACTACAGCAAATAGCAAGAACTGCAGCTAAAAACAAAATAGCTACCCCAATGGAACGAAAAAAGTTCCTATATTCTATTCTAAATGATAACCAGATTAAACAATTAATAAAAGACAACAACCTCAAAGAAGCACAGAAGCGAGCAATGATAATGCTGAGGGAGTGGAAATGACAAAAAAGGTGATAAATGCACGAGTAACATATCGCAAGTCTCCGGTTCAGGTATTAGAAAGATTTACCTTCAAAGATCTTGATGCAGCCTACTCTTCTTTTAAAAAACATTCAGGACTAAACGAATGTGTAATTGTGCAAACCTGTAACCGTATAGAAGTATTTGGCATTTCAGACGATGTTAACATTTCTAAAATTAAAAAAACCTGGGCATCTTTGGCAGGCCTTGAAGAAACTGCATTTAAGGAAAATCTGGAATTGTGTGAAGATGCTGACGCAGTACATCATTTGCTTACACTAACATCTGGTCTTGATTCAATGGTTGTTGGAGAAGAGCAGATACTAGGACAGATAAAAAATTCTATAACATCTGCAAGGCAGACTAAAGCCTCAGGGGATCATCTTAACACATTATTTGATAAAGCTGTCAGAATAGGCATCAGGATTAGAAATTCTACTGGGATTAGCCAAGGTGGCATTTCCATTGGATCTATGGCTGTAAAACTAGTAGAAGAAAATATTGATGATCTGAAATCAAAAAGCATTCTATTGATTGGAACCGGAGAATCTGCTACGCTTGTTGCAAAATCGCTTAAGAAAAGAGGATACAAGTTTTTTGTCTCAAGCAGAACAATAGAAAGATCAAAAGCATTTGCAGAAACAATAGGTGGCGTTTCGCTAGGATTTGAACATGTGTTATCAGAATTTTATAGATATGATGTAATTTTTGTTGCAACCTCAGCCCCATACTTTCTTGTAACATTTGACAGGATTGCAAGTGCCATAAAACAAAAGAAAAAAGGAATTATGATACTTGACTTGTCAAATCCAAGAACAGTTGATGAGAAAGTAGCAACCATTGCAGGCATAAAGTTGATGAATCTTGATCAAATTGCAGAGATGGTTGATAAAAACATGAGAAGCAGAAAAGGCAAGGTATCAACCGTTGAGAATATAATTAGTGAGGAATTACCAGTAATAGAAGCATCAATGAAAAGACTGGATGCAGAGCCATTGGTAAAAGAAGTGTTCAAAAACATAGATTCGCAAAGAGTAAAGGAATTGCAAAAAGCACTTCAGATGCTAGGCGAAACAGATGAGGATAAAATCAAGATCATAGATGAGCTAACAAAGGCTGTAGTTGAAAGTATTGTCTCTGCACCAATGAACAATCTCAGAAGGGCTTCAGAACACGGTGATCCTGATTTGCTTGAAGCTGCTTCAAAACTTTTTGATTATAAAAAAAAGGAATAGCTCAACACACTCTAATATTATTAGACTAGGATTATATTGCTAACAAAGGAATTTTTGCGCATGTCATTTTTCCCGTCAAGACGTCTTCGAAGATTACGAAAAAACGAAA
>JAUYOQ010000121.1 GCA_030697975.1 Nitrosopumilaceae archaeon
ATCAGATAGAAAAGATAGTTACCTGATTCTGAATTTGCCTATTTTTGTTACAAATGTCACAATTACAATCATTGTAGCCAGTACTACAAGCGCTCCTAACAGAAATTCAGGAATAACATGTGTCCCTATAATTTCGATTTCTTGAGAATTTGCAGGAACAAAGAATTGTAATACAGATACAGCATTTTGTGTTGACGCATCATAATCTACCTCTATTCCATCCACTAAAACTACAAATTCATTGTTTTCTGCACTAATTAGTTCAGTTGGAAGTGAGATCTCAAAGTTAGAATCCTCAACATTTGTTATGCCAATGAGAAATGATGTAGTATTTTCATCTACTGCCATTGCAATTACATCTCCGTTTAATTCATATGAAATTTCAAACGGCATATCACTAGTTTCAAGTGAGTAGGTGCTGCCATATGCTAAATTTGATGAAAAAATCATTACCAATGCAAAAATAAAAAATTCTTTTTTCATGAGATTAAAATATTATTCAAGTATTAACTTGTTTTGGTTCTAGCCTTTACTTCCATTCCTCGCTGTGTTTTTACTATGTACTTGTCACGAATTTTTACACTAATCCAATCAATTACAAGCACTGTTGCAAGTACAACTAGCATAAAAACTGCGGCTTTGCCATATTCAAAAAACTTGATATAATTTATGATATAAAATCCAATTCCACCTGCGCCCACAAGTCCAAGTATGCTTGTGTGTCTTACATTATAATCAAATGTATACAGTAGCTGACTGAGCAGGTGAGCTGCAGATTCTGGCATGATAACATATCTAATCAGTTGAGATTTTGAGACGCCGATTGCGTTTACAGCATCAACTGGATCAGAATCTACGGCTTCAACTGACTCGTATTGTAATTTTGTCATAAATCCAATTGTGTACATTATTGTGGCAAGGATTCCTGCAAATGGTCCCAATCCTACCATAATTACAAACAGGATTGCCCAAAGAATAGATGGAAGTGTTCGAATTGCTGCAAGGACTGCACGAATTGGGCCATAAACATACTTGCTGTTCAAGTTTCTTGCAGCAAGCATACTCAGAGGCAATGAAATTGCAGCACCAACTATTGTTCCAATAAATGCCATTTCTATTGTTTCAAACATGGAAACAAATGCAGTTCCAAGCAATTCTGGCTCTATTTGGACTGCCTCTTCTACAATTATGCCAAGATTTGGAATCCCCTTTACAAATTCAGTAGGATCTGCGCCAACATTATACGATGCAGCTACAACTGCAGCAATTATAATTCCAATAATTAGATTATTTTTTTGATTCATTCCTTGTATAACTCCATAATCTCTTTTTGCGTCATGTTTCCTGTTTGAAAATCAACTATTCTATCTCCTTCTACGCCGATTTCAAGTATTTTTTGTCCTTCTTTTATTACAGCAACCCTATTTGCATATTCTAAGGCAAGCTGCATGTTGTGGTGTACCATGACAGATGTCAGGTTGAATGTACGTTGTGCATCTGCAACCAAATTCATAATCTCTCGTGCTGTAACATGATCAAGCTCTGATACGATCTCATCTGCAAGTAATAGTTCTGGTTTTTGGACTAGTGCTCTTGCTATGGCTACTCTTCTTTTTTCTCCACCACTTAGCATGTATGCTTTTCTTTCAAGCTTGTCTTCTAGCCCAACAAGTTTAAGGATTTTTTCTGCTTCGATGATTTCATTTTCAGGAAACATTTTGAAAAATGATTTGAATTTTCCAATTCGAGGCAATGCGCCAATCAAAACATTATCAATCACTGTAAGATTTTTGATCAGGCCAAGGCTTTGCGGAATGTATCCTATTTTTGACATTACACGCTTGAATTTTTTATCATGCATGTCTGGAGTCTGATAATTGATTTTTACTTGTCCTTTGCTTGGCTTCATCATACCATTCATCAGTTTTAACAATGTGGATTTTCCTGAACCTGACTGACCAACAATAGCATAGTTTACCCCATTATCAATTGACAGTGTAATTGCTCTTAGAACATAATTTTTAGAGTCATATGATGCCCAAACATCGTTCATTTGTACTAGAGTTTTTGTTGAGATTTTTGAAATGTTGGCAAGTGAAGGATTTGTGGAGGAAACTGTCAACAGAGTCATGATAAGACAGGCTTTTTTATGTGCTCTTCTCTACAAATTTTTTATCAAGGCCAGTTAATGCATCAATATAGGTTCCAAAGTCACCTATGTGCATTTTTGTTGTAGTTGGCAATAGTGATTCAGCACCATAGATGTTTTTTAGAATCTGATTGTTTTCCTCATAGTTTAGTTTAACCATGGCATCAACAAGTGAATTTCTTGTAGCTTCAGACATGTCTGAGCTTACCATAAAGACATGTGATGGTACTGGGCCAATTTTTTCAACGATTCTAAGTTTTGCTTGATCTGCTGGCTCAAGATATTGTTGTGGAGCAATATCAGAGCCAAATGCTACATCAACATTATTGTTTAGTAATAATTCAAGCGCTGCTTTGTAACCGCCAGCAAATGTATAGCTCTTAAATGAATTGGCAAGTGCTGCCTCAAGTGCAATGATATCATTGCCATTTACTTTGATCTTGCCTTCTGTAACTAGTGTGCCCATTGGTCTTACAAACCCTGAGGATCCAGTTATGCTAGTAAATGCCACTCTTTTGCCTAGAGTATCTTCTAATGTTTTAATTGAATTGTCGTCTGCTCTTGCCCATACTACTGCTTGATAACTTACTTGACCCTTTACTACCTCAGCTAATACTGCTTCTGCACCCATTCTTTTATGAGCAATCCAGGCTGGCCCCGTATCCATAAATGCCGCATCAATGTGGCCAAATCGCATGCCTTCAATCAGTGTTTCATAATCCGATGGGACAACGACTGCAACGTCTATGCCTAGTTCTTTTTCAAGATATTTTTCAAGCTCGCTTGCTTTTGGGGTAAGCTCTTCAGCCTTTTCTGTGGGAATAAAACCGACAGTTAATTTGTCAACATCTGGTGAAACCAATAAATTTTTTGTGACCTTGATTGTACCAGAGTTTATCAAAAACTCCATGGCATTTACAAATTCATTATCTGAAATTTTATTTGAAGACCAAAACCCTGCAACTCCTTTTATCCAACTTGGAACAGGGTGGTTTTCTGCA
>JAUYOQ010000212.1 GCA_030697975.1 Nitrosopumilaceae archaeon
ACTGATCTTTTGTTTTATCTGACAAAAAGTCAGTTTGACTCAACGCAATTTTCTCACAAATATACCTGCAAATCTCTTCAGCATCAAACTCTCCCCATCCATCATCTTTGTGTTCTTGCCATATTGCTACTAAACTTTCAACTACGCCTTTCTTTCCTTTTGCTATCACATTTTCCTTTGTAAGTGCAGTGTATCCTTCTCGTCTTAGTTTAATTTCATAGGTTTGATTTACAGCATAAAGATAATCATCAATTGCAATATAGTCTTCAATTGATTGCGTGGTTTTTCCAACTTGTTCAAAAAATATTGTTTGAACTTTTGAAAAGTCATTTGCGGTTAGTTGTGTTGAAATTTGTTTTGACTCATCACTGTTATCAAGCAATACAAAAGTGTTGTAGCCATGATTTCTATAGAAAATAGACAAAGGAAGTACAGAGTTTTTACTAAACACTGCAACCACATTTAATGGATTCATGGAAATGTTTGGATCTTGAAGAAATTTGTCAAATGCATTCAAATACATTGTATCTGTCATGTTCTCAACTATTATTACAGGTCTAGAGTTTGTACCAATCTGTCTATCTACAATTGATTCAACTAATCCTCTTGCAAGCCCATAAAGAATTGGAGTAAGGGTTGCATCTTCGGCATTCCAATAATCATAGTATATTTTACTTAGGTGCTTTCTCTTGTCTAATTCAACAACTAGGAGATTGCCTGGAGTATAATCAAATATCATAAATGGTGAATGTGTGGCATAAAGTACTTGGTTTGAACCTGCCAGATTCTTTAGTAAATCCGATATTCCACGTTGCTGTGTAGGGTGAAGATTTCTTGCTGGCTCATCAAGCAATAAGATTGCCTCTTTAAGCTCCGCTCTTTGTGTTTCTGCTGCAAAATTAACGATAAAAGAAAATGTCCACTTGAAACCTTCTGCTCTTCTGTTTAAAAGCCCTGTATTTGTTATAGTTCCATCTTTGTGAACATCTGAAATTACTACACTTAGAATATTGCCTGGATTATATCTGAAGTCAACATGAATTGGATCACCTTTCCATGCTGGATTTAGTCTTTCTGTTAGTCTTTTACTTGCAGTATTAAGATACTTGATAAGTTTTGAAGGACTGTTTTTGCACTCTTCTAATTCTTCTACATCGAGTTCTGCTAGATAAAATAGATTTCTGACAGTTTCTGCTCTATCAAATTCTTCGATGTATTCTATACTTTCTTCTTTCATTCCTTTAGATATTTTTAGATATTCATTTAGATTGATACTACCAATAATTTTTTTGTAATCAGAAAAGTAGACAAATCTTGGGTGTAAATTCTCTCCAATAAAATTTTCAAGCGCAGCACGTTCAGTTGTTCCAATAAGCATATTGTCAAAATTAGTACCTATACTGTTGTAGATCTTTTCCCATTCAAAAATTACTTGCTTTTCTTCTGCAGCAAGAACACGAATGTTGTTATTAAATTCAGCCATCTCACTGTTGAAAATTTCACGGCTTGCTGGTGGTAGCCCTTCAAAAAATTTCATATCTATTCTTATTCTAATGTGATTTGGGATTGTATCCACAAAACTGCGAACATTTTCTGTAAAGTTTTCCCACGAGTTTAATGCTTTATTTTCTTGTTCACTTATTCTGATATTGCCAAAATCATATTGGATCTTTGGGTTCTTGTTTGTTCTAAAAATTCGTATTTTTTTTATTTCCGGTATGGCTTGAAATTTTTCTTTAATTAAATGTGTTTCATGATTACTTAGATCAAACTCTCCTTCTACAACATTTATTTCAGATTTTAGCTCTTCGGTCATTTCATCACAAAGATCAAGCTCAGAAAGTCCCTCTTCCTTGTTTAACAAAATAAGTGCCTGAAGAATTGTTGTTTTACCACTCTCATTTCGTCCCACAAAGGCAGCCAGATCTCCTACTTTGATTTCCCCAGAATCATGAATGCATCTAAATGCACTAACCCTAAATTTACGAAGGCGCATTAGGTGATATTTGCAAAATTCTGATTTAACTTATACTACGTAATTATACTGAACAATTAGGTCATCACTAAATAGATATAAAAGAATACCAGATGTTAGAAATCAAAGTGACAGCCAAGATAGCGTATTTTGTATTTTTATTTCCAGTAATAATATCGCTAGCCTTGGGTTCTTTTGTGATGGCAGCGGTTCTCAATGAACCAGAAAGAGAACTAAGCATGTGGCCTTTCAAAACTTCTGAGACAAATAAAGTACAAAGTGACTCTATAAAGATAATCTCATTACAACAAGAATATTTCTCATCAACACCAATTAACATCCAAGTGTCAGTAACTGATCCGGCATTTGACTGCGGTGATCTATACATAACAATATACGATTTGAATTCTAGCCCAAAACAGGTAGTTACTCAAAGTGGATATTTTGGACAATGTTTTCAAAAAGACAATCTGATGTTGCCTGTTGATGATGAGTTTTCAGAAAAAATTGGCGATTTAGGTCAATATGAAATAGTAGCAGAAATTAATGACAAACATTACAAAAAAACCATAACTACAAGTGAAAAATTTACCATCAAATAGGAAAAAATGCAATGTTATATATTGAATTAACATGGCAATCTAATTCTACATTATTGTGAGATGTATGGTAGAAAAAACAGAAAACAATCCAAATACTAAACCACTATCACAAGAGGAAGCCGCTAAACAAGCTGAACAATTAGCTAGAGAGATTAAAAAACTAAAATCACAACTAAAGAAAAAGACAACACCTTCAAAAACTGAAGAAAAGATAGCACCAAAACCTAAAGAAAAGAAAAAGACAACACCTTCAAAAACTGAAGAAAAGATAGCAACAAAACCTAAAGAAAAGAAAAAGACAACACCTTCAAAAACTGAAGAAAAGATATCACCAAAAC
>JAUYOQ010000136.1 GCA_030697975.1 Nitrosopumilaceae archaeon
TAGTGTCGCTTTTCAATCAATTCTTTTTCAATTTTATCTATGTCAAACTCGGCTTCTTCTACCTGTTGTGTGTCAAGATGCTTTACTGTCACCAAAATTTTATTTATTTTGACTCTGTCGCCAAACTTCCAGTGTACCGGAGAGTGTTCATCAGAAACTTCTAAAACCTTTATTTTCATCTCTTTTTTGCCAAAAATATCATGGCTTACAAGCATCCGCTCGTCTACAAAATCTTCAAAACTCATTATCTAAATTCAACTTTGTTATTAAATAACGATTCGGTGTTTGGTTTTAAAAGGCATCTGGAACTCTTCTAGATTCAGAGTTACTTGTTTTCCTTCCTTTATTCCATAAGTTTTGCCATTATATGTGCACACACAATCCATGATTTCATATGTGGGATTCCAAACCTTGTAGAACTCTCTTAGTTCCCTGCTTTCGTATTGCCCTACGCCAATTCGTTTCTTTGAAAGAAATTTGATGGCCAAAATCACATTTCTTGTTTCATACAATTCGAATGTGTCTGTCCATCTTAAGCATCTGCTAATCTGATCAAATGGCACTTGAAGTGTAGTTCCTGTACCTGATTTTGCTTCAAGTGTAAACAATGAGCTTGATTTGCTATTTACTGCTAAAATATCTGGCAATGCCACGCTTGGAGAGCCCAATCGAAAGGCTTTCCAACTTTTTACTGCGTTAAATCTCTTAACAAGTGTATCTTCCCAATTATAGCCGCGCTGACGCCTAATTTTTGCTGTCCTTTTGGCCTTTATTGACTTTGATTTTGACATTTTTTTGTACTTTTGTACGGTTGAATCAAGGTCAATAGCAAGTTTTTTTTCAATTAGACTGTTCAATTTTCAATTTTATTACATCATGTGAATATAGAACAAGCTGGTAATATTATCAACACCAATTCATCATTTGTTATTAATTTTTACAAAACATAGTATTAATTTATGACTAGGTTGTAGAAAATATTGCATGTCATGGAAAGATGACTTTAGTTGCTGTTTCTGTGGAAAAGAATTTGGCAATGACCCGATCAACTTGGCAGTCCACATTAAAGAAAATCATGAAGAGCCACGAAAAACAGTACTAATTAATCAATAAGATCCATTACATGATACAAATGTAAATTGAGGACCCTTATCATAGTTGCAACTATGTAATCTTACACATTGGCCTTCGCTAACATCCGATGAATTGATTTTCAATGTTCCGATTAGGCGTATTTTTCCTTCTAATTCAATCATTCCAAAAATCATTTCTTCTTTTTTTGAAAATTCTATTAACTTACCAACAGGATCGATTTTTCGCCATGTTGTATGAGCAAAACAATTATTACAATAATCGCTTGGCGGCCAAACTGTTATTTTGCAACTATTACATTCACTTATTACGAAATTTCCTTTTTTGAGCTCATTTTCAAACATAGTCATGATTGTAACAAAAGTACGGTCGATGACGTTGCAGCTGCAGACATGTTATGAACCAAACCTGTGCTAGCATTTTTAATTTGTCTTTTTTCAGCTTTGTTTTGTA
>JAUYOQ010000139.1 GCA_030697975.1 Nitrosopumilaceae archaeon
TTGCCCACAGTTTTTTCTGTGGTAGAATACCCCATGGTTTTGTCCTGCTTCCAATTGCGTCAAGAAAGTGAGCAGATACGCCTGTAGCTAAAAAATAAAGAAGACATATGGCAACTAGTCTTTCTAAAGTAAAGTTGCTTGCCAGTGATCCCCATGCAGCAAATGAGACTACCATGCCAGTATATGGCAAAAAAAGTATCCCTATGCCAATTCTAAAGTTTCTTGGACCAAATTTAGGTACAAACCATTCAGAAGTTCTATCTTTTTGCAATATTAGCAACTAGTCTTTGTGGTTTATAATGTCAACATTTGAATTAATGATAAGAAAATTTATGTTGGTTTTTCTTATTTTGGTAGCATTACGGTAAAAATTGTGGGATTGTTTCTAAAAGTTATTTTACCTTTATGCTGCTCGATTATATTCTTACATGTCTTCAAGCCCAAGCCAGTCCCGTATTCTTTTGTGGTAAAAAGAGGCTCAAATATTTTATCCATCAAGTTTTCAGGAATTCCCTTCCCAGTGTCTTCAACCTCAATTACAGTATGATTGTCTTTATCCATGATTCTAATGTTTATTGTGCCGTGGTAATCCATTGCTTGTACTGCGTTTATTAACAGATTAGAAAAAACGCGTTGTAGCTTGTTAATGTCGCACTTTATTGTCATGTCATTTTTTGGCAAGTTTATTTTGACTGTAGTGGGTACAAAAATTTCCTTAACTGTTTGATTCAAAATCTCTGCCAGTGGAGTGTGTTTTAATTGCAAAGGCGATGCCCTAACAAAGGTCAGGACATCATGGATTTGGTGGGAAAGTTTTAGTGTTATTCTTTCTATTGTGTCAAAATTATCGCTAATCTCTTTATTCATTTTATCATGATGTCGTTTTTTTGATATTTCAACAAGACTTTTAATTACTGATAATGGATCTTGAAGGCTCTGGGCCAAACGAGAACCTAACTCACAAAGAGATAGCGTGTAGCTAATGTTTAGTTCATTCATGACTTTGTTTATGATCAAAGCATCATCAGCATTTCTTTCAAAAGAAACTAAAAGAAACATTCCCTCATCTAATGAAATTGTTGCTCGTTTTACATTCTCATAAGATGCAATTGAATACATTGGCCTTCCTAGTCTAGTAGACAACACATCTCGCTCCATTGCTCTTATTGCAGAAAGTTTTGCGGCAAATTCTAATTCTGTTCCGTCAATTAATGGAGTTATTTCTTTTTTGTATTCAGATGCAACTAGTGTTCCATCAGATGCGCACATGCCAGCATATCGTATTGATTTATCCAATTCTAGAATTCTTTTGCACGTGATTGCCTCTTGTGTTAACTTTAATTCAGAATTTATTTTATCTTGTGAGCTTGCATTATCATTTGTTTTGTGTTCGGTTTTGCGGTTGGATTCTTTTTGTT
>JAUYOQ010000141.1 GCA_030697975.1 Nitrosopumilaceae archaeon
GAAGAAACAAAGGAGCTTGTTCCAATGCCAAGATTCTGTGATATTCAAGGAATGCTTGAGCTCTTTGAAGATAAAGCAGAGGAAATTCGCTCTGGTAAAAACAAATACTTTACAATGCTTGAAGTTGTAAGAAAACTCTCAAGTTTTATTGATAAGAAAAAACAACCTGCTGGACTAGATTTAGCAAAGATGTTTGGAAACATCTTGATGAAAAGATCATTTGACGCAGTAGGTTCATGGCATGTTAAAGGACTGTTCCTTGGCATGATGCACTTCCAAGATAAGTATAATGAAGATCTTGAAAGACTACAGAGGTGTGATATTCATTATGTTACACCCGATCTTAGAATCATCCCATTCTGTGCATTCAATGTAATTCCAGAATGGTATAGAGATAGAATTCAAAAGAAATTTTCTATCACCGTTGAAGAATGGGAACAAAGAGAAGGCGTTAAACTAGAAGATGGCCTCTACAGAGGTCTCATGCGAAGAGGTGCTGGTGACGAATTAGCAGTTGGTTGTGCAAAAAGCCAGATGATGCACGAAGCACAACAAGCATTAATGTAGTTATTATACAAATCATTTAATCTAAGACCTTAAAAGAACACAATTCATTTTTGAGTATTGAAATTACTTTTCATTTCACCTAGATATTCTGGCGGCATTGGAGGTCATGCAGCCATGCTTGCCAATAAGCTCATCGAATATGGTTTTGAGGTAAAAGTGATGTACACTCCACATATACCAATCAAAAATTTGAAAAATCCAAGTTTTGCTATTCTTAGCTCTCTAAAGGGATTGTTTAGTAGAGATAATTATGATATTGTACACGCGTTTAACATTCCATCCGCTTTTGCAATGCGTTTTGCAAAAGGAAAAAAGAAAATTCTATCAGTTCATGGTGTTTATGGAGAACAAGTTAATGCCCTTCATTCAAGTACAATTAGTACAATAGCAACTGTAGCAGAATCAAATGTTTTAAAATGGCCAGATAAACTAACTACTGATTCAAAAGCAACACAAAAAGCATACAAAGAAAAATTAGGATTAGACTTTGAATATTTACCAACACCATTAGATGTAAGCAAATTTTCAAAAATTCCCGATGTTAAGAAAGTAGAAAAACAAGTTGTGTATGTTGGGCGGGATAGCTACGAAAAAGGCATTGATATACTAAAGAATATAGAATCACAAATCAACACAAAAAGCATACAAAGAAAAATTAGGATTAGACTTTGAATATTTACCAACACCATTAGATGTAAGCAAATTTTCAAAAATTCCCGATG
>JAUYOQ010000142.1 GCA_030697975.1 Nitrosopumilaceae archaeon
TATGGACAGATAATTTACTATATGATCATGATTCATTTGTAACTGTAAATGGACATTCTAAATTAACTAATAGAGAACAGCCAATAACAGTCACAGTTTTTAGCCCACTTGGCAGTGTTGTTGAAGCACGACAAATAGTAGCTGATTCATCTGGTGATTTTAAAATTAGGTTTAACACTAGTGGAGAACTTTGGTCTTCTGATGGAGAGTATATAATAAAGGCACAAATTAGCCAAGATATTCTTTTTAAAACAAAAATTGAGATAGTGTCTGAATTGGGGGGTGTTCCTCAATGCTCAACTTCTGAATTAACAACTCCATCTGATACTGGCGCAACTTTTTGTATTCCGTTTACAAGAACAGGTAAAATAACTTCAGTGGAAAGTTTTCTTGACACAAAATCAAAATCGTTGGTTATTACACTAAGAGGAGCTACAAATTATGATCCTCTTGTCATTGACTTGCCACGTTACATCCTTGATTCAAAATCTGGCACCAGTGATTCAAGTTTTGTTGTTCTAGTAGATGGAAATCAAATTGAATATGAGGAATTGGTTTCAACAGAAGGCAATAGAAAAATCTCAATAGCTGCTCCACCCAGTCTAGAATCACAAATTGAAATAATTGGCACTCAAGTCATACCAGAGTTTGGCCCCATTGCTATTCTAGTGTTAGTTTCTGCCATAGCTGCAGTTTTAATATTAAACAATAAGAGAATAGTGCAGATTCGTAGTTTCTAAACGAGAGACTTTTCTAAATCTGTATCCTATATTTTTTCATACAAAAATAATTTGTTTTAATTCAATGATTCATCAAACTTGTTTTGAAAAGTTTTCCTAATTTATTAAACAAAAAAATAGATATTTGTAGAAATTATGCAAAATTTTTTAATTTTCCAGAATATTGCTTAAATATTATTTAACCGTAATAGTTCTATGAACGTTGGAGGTTTGCAGCTCTGGCAACAGCATATGTTTTGATCAACTGCGAGCTTGGCGCTGAAGAAAATATCATATCTGAGCTAAAAAAGATGGAAGGCATCAAAGAGGTTCATGGCACATTTGGCGCATACGATATTTTGGTAAAGGTAATGGCTGACAAAGTAGAACCCCTCAGAGAAATAATTACCTGGAAAATTCGTAAAATAGAAAAGATAAGATCAACTCTCACCTTGATGGCAATAGAAGGTCAAGAATGAGCAGGGCGAGTTGATGTCAAAGGCTTATGTTCTTATCAGCTGCGAACCAGGTTCTGATGATTACGTAGTTTCAAATCTTAAAGCAATATCAAGTGTAAAAAGCGCTTATGGCACTTTTGGCCTATATGATGTAATAGCGCAAATTGAGGCATCAGATGAAGCTAAGCTAAAAAATGAGCTCATGACGCGAATTAGAAAGCTTGACAAGATTCAGGGAACAATAACTCTAATGGCTGAAGAAAGTACTGATATTTTAGCTGAAAGTTTTGCAAAAAATCTGGAATTACAAAAAGGAAAAAAAATGGCAGAAGCCTATATTATTATCCATACAGAAAAAGGAAATCAATACCAAATATTGCGTAGCCTAACTAAGATACCTGGAGTAATTGAGGGAGACCTTGTTGTTGGCTATTATGAGGTCATATGTAAAGTGGTAGCGCCCACCTACAATGACATAGGTGACGTTATCACAAAAAAGATACGAAAGCTAGCTGACATTAGTTCAACTGTAACACTTAATGTCATACCATCAAGATAAAATAAAATAAATAGAAAGTTTTGGAGTTTAGTTTGCAGCTACGACTTTCTTTGATCTTCTGTCAGCAAAGAATAGCACACCGCCGACAATTAGAATTATTATTCCAATAATTCCAGTGCCAAGTCCAGCTAAGGTGCCACCTACATTGCCTGTTTTTGCATCATTGCCAATGCCCATAAATGGAACATTGCCAACTATGGCATCTACAGTAACCTCTTCAGAACCAGTGTTTTTTAGCTGAATAGTGTACTGTTCGCCTTGTGTTGCATCAAAGTTGCTAATGTAGTCACCGTTGAACTGGTCTTTCCAAACAACTGTACCGTCACTATCTGATATAGAGCCTTGAACCGATGCCTCAAATGGCTGTCCACGCATCAGTACAGAAACAGAGCCCCCTATTTGTGAGACCATTTCTGTTGTGTATTGCCCATCTGGTGCAATTGTGGCCTGTTTTATGACTAGGTTGTTTGTTAGAAAGTCAGTTGCCAGCGTGCTTGCGTTAACTCCTAAAACTAGTGAGCCTGCTATCAGCGTACCTATGCCTACTAGCAGAACTATGTAACTTCGTTTTAGAGCTACCATGAGTTCTTCCGTTTGTGCTCGCATCATTAAATGGTGCATTAGAAAATTGTTGAGCAAATACTAAATTGTCTTAGATTTTGAACTAGGCTTTTTTCATTTTATTTGAGTGTTTACCTTGATCACATGGCTCATGCTGTATACTGCTGGACATCTTTCCTCTGCAAGTTTTATGATTTCTTCAAGCTTTTTCCTGTCTCCATCTTCACTTTGAGCGTCAATCTCAAAATCAATTCCCTCTGTAATTGGCTCATCTGCCACATCGAATGTTTTTGCGAAATTAATTTTGCATTCTGTATTAACAGTAAGCTTTGCTAACTTGATTCCTTTTTGTGTTGCAATTCCAACAAATGTTCCAATAAAACATGACGTTATTCCAGCTATACAATAAGCCATTGGGCCTAACCTGTTTCCCTGTCCTCCAAGAAATGAAGGGGAATCAATCTCAATTGTCTCTTTTCCTTTTTCAAATGACAATTCAGTTTTGAATTGGTACCCCTTGTTTGGATCAAAATTCCATTGGCCTTGTAGTTTGACAGGTTTTTTTAGCGTGTTTTTGTCCTTTTTGCCGTTTGTTACAGTCTGAGAAACTTTGTCTAAATCAACATTGTTTACAATGTTTGCCATGATTATGTTACAAGGAAATTGAATAAAGATGTTATCTTTGATTTTTTGTC